>DMTA01000383.1:5416-5602 GCA_003454835.1 Achromobacter sp.
GCGGTCTTCGATGCCATCGCGGGCGGTGAGGATGAGCACGGGAACCTGATTGCCGTCCTGCCGCAGCTGCCGCAGCACGTCCAGGCCGCTCATGCCGGGAAGATTGAGGTCGAGCAGCATGAGGTCATACGGCTGGCCCGCCAGCGCGCCCAGAACCCGGTCGCCCTCGGTCAGCCAGTCGACCGC
>DMTA01000548.1:0-534 GCA_003454835.1 Achromobacter sp.
GCGCCATCCGGGCCCTTCGCTGTCGTGGCATTGCCAAGGTGCTCGGCCAACTGAGGCGGGGACATGGCACTGGTCAGCCAGACGCAAATTGCGTCTCCGGCTATGTCAGCAACGTCGCAGAGGAAGTCGTACTGTCTTTGCAGGTTGTTCTGGGCGGAAGGCGCGAACAACCATGGGCCAATCTCGCGGAGATTCTCCAACTCTCGCCGCTGCAGTAGCGGCCAACCGGAGAATCGCTCCATCAGCTGCCTTCGGACATCTGTCTTCAGGCGAGCCATTTCAATGATGGCTGTCAGCCCATGATCGGGGAGCCGACGCAGCTCGTCCACGACGCTTTCGGAAAAGGGGTTCATGTCCGGTCTATCCCTCGAACCGCACGACGCTGCGGCCTTCTGCGATGGCTTTCAGCAGGCATCCCACACACACGGATTCGCCGGGCTCCGGCGTGCCGTTGACGGAGATCGAATTCGTGCCGCCACTGGGCTTTTGATTTATCGGACCCTTGATCAGAATGGCGACCCCATCAAGCGTGAT
>DMTA01000548.1:615-18382 GCA_003454835.1 Achromobacter sp.
ATGGTTTCATCGTTATCGACCTGTTCGCTGCGGTCGTGCCCCACAAATGTCGACTCGTCATTGTTGACGTGGATGTTCTGGTCTTTCTGCGCGTGGATGTAGATTTCTTCCTGATCCTTCTCGTCTTCGAAGCGCAGTTCGTTGTAACCCTCGCCTTTGTGCGTCTTGCTCTTGATGGTCATTCGCGTCTTGTGGCGCGGCAGTTCGTAGGGAGGTAATTGCAGGCGGTTGTAGGCGCGGCCGGTNNATCCAGCAGGAGCTGCGTTCGTCTTCCATGCCGAGCCGATCCCACGGGAACTGGACCTTCACCCGGCCATACTCATCGGTATAGATCTCTTCATTGGGCGGGCCGACCACCATGGCGTTCTGCGGGCCATCGATGCGGGGCCTGGGTAGCGGTTCCGCGCGCCACTCGGCGTCGTCCGGGACCAGTTCGGCTTCGTAGCTGTAGTGCGTACCCATCTGGGCGTGTGCACTTTCCTCGGCCAGACTCGTGTGTTGGATGCCCCGGTGGACAATGCGCACCGGACGCCAGCCGCGGTTCAGGTCTTCGCGCGGATGATCGGCGAGGGTGAATGAAATGCCTGGCTGGAGCCGCGGGTCATCGCCTTCAACGAAGGCGACGCGCGAATCGCGGCGATGGCCGCGCAGACGGTTCTCGGCGAAGGGCTTGCCGGCTTCGTCGAACTTGGCCCGAGCGGGATAGTCGTAGCGCTCGTAATGGCGGCCTTGATGGTCCAGATCTCGGCCATCGCGGCTGTGCTGGTGGGTGTAGCGCGGATGGTGAAGGGTGTAGTCGCGCTGGGTCTGGCGCGCGGTGCGCACGTTCTCGGTGTACGAGAAGCGGNNGGAAGGAGTAGAAAAAGCCTTCCTCGCGCATGATGCGCTCGACGAAGTGATAGTCGGTGTCGCCGGCCTGCACGCAGTATTCGCGCGCCTGGTGTTCGGTGGTGCTGCGCTGCTCGTAATCCTGGTTGAGTCCATGCGCCTTGAGCACCGCCTCAGCGATCTGCGGGACGCTTTGCGACTGGAAGATGCGCCAGTCGGAACTCAGTTTCAAGCGCGCCAGACGCGGCTCGACGATCACGGAATAGCGTGAGCGGCGAAAGCCCGTATCGCGCTGAGCGAAAGCGGAGACCGCGCCGTGTACGTACCGCACCGGCGTGTCGCCGTGCCAGATGGTCAGCAGTGCGGCGCGGTCCAGGACTGCGCCGAAATCGATGGCGGAATTGGCGCTGGTCAGGTCCACTTCCAGCAGGAAGGTTTCGGACAACCCCTCCTGCAGCGTAAATTCGACGACTTCAAATGACTCGTCACCAACGGTGAAAGTGAATCGCAGATCGGATTGGGTAGGAATGACGTGCTCCCGCAGCGACAGACCTTTCGCACTTGCCATGAGCGCGCGGTCCGCCTATGGAAACGCGTCCGCTGCAAATGAAGAATTTCGCAATGGACGCGAATGGAATGCGGGGTCCATTACGTCACACGATCCAATCTATGGATATCAGAAGACTCTTACTTTGATCGGAGGCATCTGAAGAGACCATTCGTCGCCGAGGCTCGACGAGCACTTTTCCATTAGCGCGGCTGCGCCCTATTCCCACGCCGTATAAAAAAAGCCCCGCGTCCCAAAAGACGCGGGGCTTTCCGTTTCAACCAGCCAATCAGTTCTTGGCCAGACGCTGCCACGTATCGACAACGGTGTCCGGGTTCAGCGACATCGACAGGATGCCTTCGTCCTTCAACCATTGCGCGAAGTCCGGATGGTCGCTGGGGCCTTGGCCGCAGATACCGACGTACTTATTGGCGGCCAGGCAAGCCTTGATCGCACGGCGCAGCATGAACTTGACGGCCTCGTCGCGCTCGTCGAAGTCGGCGGCCAGCAGTTCCATGCCCGAGTCGCGGTCCAGGCCCAGCGTGAGCTGGGTCATGTCGTTCGAACCGATCGAGAAGCCGTCGAAGTACTGCAGGAATTCGTCGGCCAGGATGGCGTTGGACGGAACCTCGCACATCATGATCAGTTTCAGGCCGTTTTCGCCGCGCGCCAGGCCGTGCTTGGCGAGCAGGTTCACGACTTTTTCAGCCTGACCCACCGTGCGCACGAACGGCACCATGATCTCGACGTTCGTCAGGCCCATGTCATCGCGCACCTTCTTGAGCGCTTCGCATTCCATGCGGAAGCACTCGGCGAAATCCTCGGCGATGTAGCGCGACGCGCCGCGGAAGCCCAGCATGGGATTCTCTTCCTCGGGCTCGTAGCGCGAACCGCCGACCAGCTTGCGGTACTCGTTGGACTTGAAGTCCGACATGCGCACGATGACCGGCTTCGGGTAGAAGGCGGCAGCGATGGTCGCCACGCCTTCGGCCATCTTCTCGACGAAGAAGGCGCGCGGGCTGGCATGGCCGCGGGCGGCCGATTCCACGGCCTTCTTGAGCTCGCCGTCCACGTTCGGGTAGTCCAGGACCGCCTTCGGGTGGATGCCGATGTTGTTGTTGATGATGAATTCCAGGCGAGCCAGGCCGACGCCGCCGTTCGGAATCTGCGCGAAGTCGAACGCCAGCTGGGGGTTGCCCACGTTCATCATGATCTTCAGATCGATGGCGGGCATGTCGCCGCGGCGCACTTCCTCGACTTCCGTTTCGATCAGGCCGTCATAGATGCGGCCTTCGTCGCCTTCGGCGCACGACACGGTCACGGCCTGGCCTTCCTTGAGCAGGTCGGTCGCGTTGCCGCAGCCCACCACCGCCGGAATGCCCAGCTCACGCGCGATGATCGCGGCGTGGCACGTACGGCCGCCGCGGTTCGTCACGATGGCCGAGGCGCGCTTCATCACGGGCTCCCAGTTGGGATCCGTCATGTCGGTGACCAGGACGTCGCCCGGCTGGACCTTGTCCATGTCGGAGATGTCGCCCACCACGCGCACCGGACCCGAACCGATCTTCTGGCCGATTGCACGGCCGGTGATCAGGACCTGGCCGGTCGCCTTCAGGCGGTAGCGCTGCTGCACGTCGTTGGCGCCCTGCTGCGACTTCACGGTTTCCGGACGCGCTTGCAGGATGTAGATCTTGCCGTCGACGCCGTCGCGGCCCCATTCGATGTCCATCGGACGCTGGTAATGCTTTTCGATGATGACGGCGTAGCGGGCCAGTTCGTTGACCTCGTCGTCGGTCAGCGAGTAGCGGTTGCGCTCGGACACCGGCACGTCCACCGTGCGCACGGCACGGCCTTCGGGGCGCTCGGGATCGAATTCCATCTTGATCAGCTTGGAACCGATGCGGCGGCCGACGATGGGATAGTGGCCCTGTTCCAGCGTGGGCTTGAAGACGTAGAACTCGTCGGGGTTGACGGCGCCCTGCACGACGGTTTCGCCCAGGCCGTAGGACGACGTGATGAACACCACGTCCTGGAAGCCCGATTCGGTGTCGATCGTGAACATGACGCCGGCGCTGCCCTTGTCGGAACGCACCATGCGCTGGATGCCGGCCGACAAGGCGACATCGGCGTGGGCGTAGCCCTTGTGGACGCGATAGGAAATGGCGCGGTCGTTGTACAGCGACGCGAACACGTGGCGGATCTTGTCCAGCACGTCGTCGATGCCCACGACGTTCAGGAAGGTTTCCTGCTGGCCGGCGAACGAGGCGTCGGGCAGGTCTTCGGCCGTGGCGGAGGAGCGCACGGCAAACGAGCCCTTGCCGTCAGCGTCGAGCTTGGCAAAGGCTTCGCGGATCTGCGATTCGAACTCGGGCGAGAACGGCGCGTCGACGATCCATTGGCGAATCTGCGCGCCGGCGGTGGCCAGCTCGCGCACGTCTTCCGGGTTCAGCGTGGTCAGGCGTTCGGCGATCCGCTTGTCCAGGCCGGAGGCCTTCAGGAAATCGCGGAAGGCATCAGCGGTCGTGGCAAAGCCGCCCGGCACGCGGACACCCGCGCCAGACAGCTGGCTGATCATTTCGCCAAGAGATGCGTTCTTGCCTCCTACCGAGTCCACGTCCGTCATGCGGAGCTGCTCGAACAAAACAACATACGACATTGAAGTCACCTTTTACAATGGAATGAAAGCGAGTTTGGTCAATGGCTGAATGGTGCTGTTTTTGCTGCCGGAAAAACCGCGTTTTCCGGCCTTCGCAGACCCGATTTCAGACGCTGACCAAACTGGCCTTGGACCGCCCTTGGGGTGACTTATAGGGGCCTGATTGTACTCGGTGGAGTACGTCCGGCCATCTGCCTGGTTGGAATTTTTTACACATGACATCTACCCCTATCGTACGCACGGTATACATCGTTTCCGACAGTACCGGCATCACCGCGGAAACGTTCAGCCAGTCTGTGCTTTCGCAGTTCGAAGAGGTCAATTTCAAGCCCATCCGCCTGCCCTTCGTGGACACGCTTGAGAAGGCTGCGGAAGTCGCTATGCGCATCGACCGGAGCGCCCAGGACGCCGGTGTGCCGCCCATCGTATTCAGCACCCTGGTCAACCCCGAAATCCTGGCCCGCGTTCGACAGGCGAACGGGATTTTCCTGGACCTGTTCGGTACCTTCGTCAGCCACATCGAGCAGGCGCTGGGGTTGAAGTCCAGCCATTCCATCGGCCGCTCGCACATGCAGGCCAACTCGGAAAAATACCGGAACCGGATCGACGCCATCAACTTCAGCCTGGCGCATGACGACGGTCAGTTCGTGAACCAGCTGGATCAGGCCGACGTGATCCTGGTCGGGGTCTCGCGCTGCGGCAAGACGCCCACCAGCTTGTACCTGGCCATGCAGTACGCCATCAAGGCCGCCAACTTCCCGCTGACGCCGGACGACTTCGAACGCGGCACCCTGCCCTCCACCATCGCGCCGCACCGCGCCAAGCTGTTCGGCCTGTCGATCCAGCCGGAACGCCTGGCGGAAGTCCGCAACGAGCGCCGCCCCAACAGCCGCTACGCGCAACTGGAGCAATGCCGCTACGAAGTGGCGGAAGCCGAACGCATGATGCGCCGTGAAGGCATTTCGTGGTTGTCCAGCACAACGAAGTCGATCGAAGAGATTGCGACCACCGTGCTGCAGGAAGTGGGATTGGATCGCGGGTAACGGCCACCCGAGGACAATGGGCCGAACGCACGGCCCACCACCCGAAAGCGCATCGCCGCCCACATTGCCGTGCGGCGATGCAACCCCGTTTTCACACCCCTAGCGGCGCTGCGAAAACGGCAATACCTGCGGCGCGGGCAATGGGGTGTACAAGCTGCGTGCCGGCTCGTAGACGCCCAGAAGTTTGCCGCGCGAAGCAACCAGCCAGGCTTGCGCATCGGCAGGCTTGCCAGCAGGCAGGGACGCGTCCAGCGGACGATAGACATCGCCTTGCACCAGCGCACCTACGCGGTGCCACTGCGAGCCTTCTGGCAGCGTATAGACGACTCCATCGGCGAACGTGGCCTTCACTTCCCGAGACAGCAGCAAGGCCGCCGTCGCTTCGCCAGCCACGACGGGCACGAAAACCGCCCGCTCGGGCGTGTATGAAGCGCATGCCACCAGCGCGCCGGCCAGGAAAAGGCTCACAAGCCCGGCAGTGGCGGTATGCGTGACCCGCCCGATCATGAGCCGGAAATCGCCTGGCGGCGCTGCTCGAACAGACAGATGGCTGCAGCGGCCCCGACATTCAGCGACTCCACGGCCGCGGCGTCGTGCGGAATGCGCACCTTCAAGCCCGCGGCCGCCAGCAGCGTCGGAGCAACGCCCTGCCCTTCGTGGCCGAATACCCAAGCGCACCGTTCAGGCAATGCGCCCGCGAACAGGTCACGCGAGCCGTCCAGGGCGGTCGCCACCAGCGGCACCCGCAAGCGAGGCAACAGGGCCTCGAGGTCCACATGCTCGTGGATGTCCAGGGCAAAATGCGCGCCCTGGCCGCTGCGCAGCACCTTGGGAGACCAGGCCGCCGCCGTCCCCGTGGCCAGGAACACGCGCTTGATGCCCGCCGCGGCGCATGTGCGCAACAGCGTGCCCACGTTGCCGGGATCCTGGACGCGATCAAACAGGACGCAGGTTTCATCGACCTGCTCGGGCAGCGCTGGCACAGGCGGCGTGACCAGGAAGGCGACTCCCTGCCCGCTTTCGACCGCGGCCACCGCGTGCATCAGCCGCGCGTCCAACGCAAGGCTGATGTTGTCCGGCACGGATGCGGCGAGCGCGGCGATGTCGGGCTGGGAGAGCCGGTCCACGTCGAAGATCGCCCGATCGGGCGCGCCGTAGTGGTCCAGCCAGGCTTGGCACAAATGCACACCGTCCAGCAGTACGGGCGCGCCGCGCTTGCCGGCCGTGCCGGCCAGTTTGATCAGCGCCTTGACCGCCGGATTGTCCCGGGAACTGATGTGCTTCATGAAACCAGGCCGAAGGCCTTGATGGGGGCGAAGCTGCGCCGGTGTTCGGCGCACGGGCCGTGTTCGCGCAACCGTTGCAGATGCAGCGCCGTGCCATAACCCTTGTGCTGATCGAACGCGTACTGCGGATACAGCGAGTGCAGCCGCAGCAGATCCGCGTCGCGGGCGGTCTTGGCAAGGATGGATGCGGCTGAGATAGCGGGTACGAGCGCGTCGCCCTTGATGACGGTCTGCACGGTGCAGCGCAGCTTGGGCGCCTGATTGCCGTCCACCAGGGCCAACTGCGGCACCGTGGCCAGGCCTTGGACGGCGCGCTGCATGGCCAGCATGGTGGCACGCAGGATGTTCAGGCTGTCGATTTCGGCGACGGTGGCGCTGGCGATGCACCAGGCAAGCGCCTGTTCCTTGATCTGCAGCGCCAGAGCCTCGCGGCGAACCGCGGTCAGGACCTTGGAATCGGCGAGGCCGTCGATGAAGCGCGAGGGATCCAGAATCACGGCGGCCGCGTAGACCTCGCCTGCCAGCGGTCCGCGGCCGGCCTCGTCAACGCCCGCCGTCAGCAACGCGGGCTGCTCGGGCGCCACGAAAAGTTCAGGCTGCTCCATCGGCTACCTCCAGGATCGCCTGCGCGGCCAGCGCCGGCGTATCGCGCAACAGGTCTTGGTGCATGGCGGTGAACCGCGCCTCCACGCGTGCGATCAGCGCGTCGTCGGTCAACGCCTGCCACGTCGCATCGGCCAGTTTATCGGGCGTTGCGTCGTCCTGCAAAAGTTCAGGGACAACAAAGTCACGCAGCAGCACGTTGGGCAGGCCGACCCAAGGCAAATAGGGGCGCTGCTGCCCCGACTTCCAGGCCATGATGCGCCGCATCCAGGGCGACAACACGTAGGAGATGACCATGGGCCGCTTGAACAGCGCGGTCTCGAGCGTGGCGGTGCCGCTGGCGACAAGTACCGCCGTGGCGGCTTCCATGACGGACCAGGCCACCGGCGCCTTGCGGTCGCCGCCCTCGCCGTGCAGGTCGTGCGCCGTAACGCAGCGCAGGCCGGGCACCGGGTGTTGCGCCAGGATTTCCAGGAATTCCGCCCGCCGCTGGTCGTTGACCATGGGCACGATGCATTGCAGGGCCGGATCTTTTTTCAGCAGCTGCTGGGCCGCCTGCAGGAATCGCGGAGCCAGCAGTCGGATCTCGGACGAACGGCTTCCGGGCAGAATCGCCAGCACACGGGCATTCTGGTCGATGCCCAGTCGTTCTCGGGCGGCAGCGCGGTCCGGCTGCATGGGTACGGCGCCTGCCAGCGGATGGCCCACGTACGTGACCGGAATGCCTTCCTTGCGGTAGATCTCTTCCTCGAACGGAAACAGCACCAGCATGTGCGATACCGATTCGCGGATCTTGTGAATGCGTTCGTAGCGCCACGCCCAGATCGACGGGCCGACGAAATGCACCGTCGGCGTTCCCGCCTGCCGCAACTGATGCTCAAGGCGCAGGTTGAAATCGGGCGCGTCGATACCGACGAATACGGATGGCGGCTCGGCGAGCCAGCGGCGCTTGACGTCGCGGTACGTGGCCAGCAGGCTGGGCAAGCGCTTGAGCGCGTCCACGTAGCCGAACACAGTCAGCGCGTGCATCGGGTGCCAGGCTTCAAAATCGCGGGCCTGCATCTGCGGCCCGCCGATACCCTGGCAAATCACGCCGCTGTCGCGCGCTTGCAGACCGGCAATGATGCGCCCGGCCAGCAGGTCGCCCGAAGGCTCGCCGGCCACCATGCCGATCCGGGTGCTCATGGGCGGATGATGCCGCGGGAGGCGACGTCCAGGAAGTCCAGCAGCGTTTGCAGGTGTTCCGCCGCTTCAGGGATGGCCTGCTGGCGGTCGCGCAGCTCGGCGCGTGCGGCGTCCAGGGGCAGGCCCCGGCGGTAGATGATCTTGTAGGCTTCGCGCAGGGCCGAAATGGAGGCGGCGGAAAAGCCGCGGCGCTTCAGACCTTCGACGTTGACACCCACCGGACGGCACGGGTTGCCGGCGGCCAGCACGAACGGCGGGGTGTCCTGCATGAGGGAGCTGTTGCCGCCCGTCATGGTGTGCGCGCCCACGCGTGAGAACTGGTGCACGCCAGTCAGGCCGCCGATGATCGCCCAGTCGCCCACGTGCACGTGGCCGCCAAGCTGCACCGAGTTGGCCAGGATCGTGTTGCTGCCGATGTGGCAGTCATGCGCCACGTGAACGTAGGCCATGATCCAGTTGTCGTCGCCCAGCGTCGTTTCGCCACCGTCTTGCGTGGTGCCAGTGTTCAGCGTGACGAATTCGCGGACCGTGTTGCGATCGCCGACCGTCAGGCGGGTGGGCTCGCCCGCGTACTTCTTGTCTTGCGGCATGCCGCCGATGGAGCAGTAGCGGTAGAACCGGTTGTCGCGACCGATGGTGGTCACACCGTCGATCATGCAGTACGGGCCGATTTCGGTCCCCGCACCGATGGTCACATCAGGCCCCACCACTGCGAACGGGCCGATGACCGCGGTCGGGTCGATTTTTGCCGCCGGATCGACAACAGCGGTGGGATGGATGTTTCCTGCCATTTACTCTTCCAGGCTGCGAATCGCACACATCAGCTTGGCCGACGCCACTTCCTGGCCGTCGACCGTCGCGCGTGCTTGATACTTACAGATGCTGCGGCTCAGGCGTTCAGCTTCGACTTCGATGCGCAATTGGTCGCCCGGGACGACGGGGCGGCGGAAGCGCGCGCCATCGATGCCGACCAGGTAGTAGGCGGTCTTGGCGCCGTCGCACTTGAGGCCGCCGTTCTCGTCCGTAAAGGAGAACAGCGCCGAGGCCTGGGCCATGGCTTCAACGATGAGCACGCCCGGCATCACCGGATGGTGAGGAAAGTGACCGTTGAAAAACGGCTCGTTGATCGAGACGTTCTTGATGGCGACGATGGACTTGCCAGGCACCATTTCCACAACACGGTCAATCAGCAGCATCGGGTAGCGATGCGGCAGCCTCTCCATGATCCCCTTGATGTCGAGTTCCATTTTTCTCTGCGTTCCTGCGAAATTAAATAAGGTGGCGGCGCGCGCGCGCCAGGGCGGCGAACGCGCCCTAGTCCTTTTCCAGCGTGCGCAAACGGCGGCGCAATTGCGCCAACTGTTGTATCACGGCGGCGTTGCGCTGCCATTCGCCATGTTCCGCGTACGGGAAGACCCCGGTATAGCGGCCAGGCTTGGAAATATTGGACGTCACAGCCGTGCCGCCCGAGACATGCACGTCGTCGCCCAGCGTCAGATGGCCCGAGAGCATCGCGGCGCCGCCGATGGTGCAGCGCTCGCCGATGGTCGTGGAACCTGCCACGCCGACGCACGCCGCCATCGCGGTATGCGCGCCGATGCGGCAGTTGTGGCCGATCATGATCTGGTTATCGAGCTTCACGCCATCCGCGAGGACGGTGTCTTCGAGCGCGCCGCGATCAACGGTGGTGTTGGCGCCGATTTCGACGTCATCGCCAAGGGACACGCCGCCGAACTGCGGAATCTTGCCCCAGGCGCCCTTGCCCAGCGAAGGATCCGGCGCAAAGCCGAAGCCGTCGGCGCCAAGTACCGATCCGCTATGCAGGATGACCCGGGCGCCGATCTTGACGCCTTCGTACAGCGTGACGTTGGCATGCAGCCGCCCATCAGGCCCGATGGACGAACCGGCGCCAATGACGCAACCCGGACCCAGCACCGTGCCGCGGCCGATCCGCGCGCCGGCTTCGACGACGCAGTTGGGACCGACACGCACACCTTCTTCGATGATGGCGTCGGACGCGACCACGGCCGAGGGATGAGTTTCAGCGGGCAAGGCGGGTCTGCGAGCAGTGTCAAACCACTGCGCGACACGCGCGTAAAGCAGATAGGGATGCTTGCAGACGACCAATGCGAACGGCGGACGGTCGTTGCCCTGGGCTTCAAGCGCCTCGGCGACGTCGGGAGAGACGATGACCGCCCCTGCTCCGGTTGCGCCAAGCTGGCTTTGATAGCGAGGGTTGGACAGGAAAGAGATTTCCTGGGGCCCGGCCGAAGACAGGGTCCCGATGCCGCAGACCCGCATGGGGTCTGCGCCGGGAACCGCACTGATACGCCAGTCCATACCCTGGGTATTGGCGGCGCTCAACATTGCTTCGAGTGTCGGCGCGCGGGCAAGATCCAGTAAAACCGGCATGACTAGACGGGTATCGCTTTACTTGCCCAGGCTCTGAATCACCTTGTCGGTGATGTCGATGCGGGGGTTGACCGTCACTGCGTCCTGGATGATCAGGTCGTAGTTTTCCTGTTCGGCGATGCGCTTGATGGCGTCATTGGCCTTGGACACGATGCCCGAGAATTCTTCGTTGCGGCGGCGGTTGAAGTCTTCCTGGAATTCGCGGCGCTTGCGCTGCAGGTCGGTGTCCAGGTTGGCCAGTTCGCGCTGACGCTTGACGCGGTCGGATTCCGACAGCACGGGCGCGTCCTTGTCGAACTTCTCGGCTTGCGAGCGCAGGCTGTTGTTCAGGCGCTGAAGTTCGTCGTCGCGCTTCTTGAATTCGGCTTCGATCTTGCTTTGGGCAGTCTTGGCCGGACCCGATTCGCGCAGGATGCGTTCGGTGTTGACGAAACCGATCTTGGTGCCTTGCGCTTGCGCGGGGATCGCGGCAGCCGAACCGAGAATGAGCGCACCCACCAGGGCAATGGAGCCGCCCAGCTTGCCACGGCGCTTCGCGCCCAGCGTCTTCGATGATTTAAGTGCGAAATCAGACATCATGAAAATCTCACCTTCCAGTAAGGCAAAGCCAAAGTGTGTATTGTGCCACTAAACAGCAAGGACGCTGGGCCGGTGGGCCCTGCCCTTGTTTTCAAGAGTAACGCCTCGCTTAGAATCCGGTCCCGATCTGGAACTGGAAGCTTTGCTTGTCGTCGCCCGGCTTGGAATTGAGCGGCCGCGCATAAGACAACTGCAGCGGACCCATCGGCGATTGCCACGACAGGCCCACGCCCGCCGAGAAACGCCAGCCGCACGGATCCTCGACCTCGGTGTTGTCCCGACCGCCCGTGCAGCTCAGGCCGCTGCCTGCCGACACCTGGCCGGCGTCGCTGAAAATGAACCAACGCAGCGTGCGATCCTTGGATGCGCCCGGGAACGGCAGGTAGAGCTGCGCGTTTGCCACCATGCGGCGCGTACCGCCCAGGTAGTCGCCCGTCTTGACGTCGCGCGGACCCAGCGACGAGCCTTCGTATCCACGGACGGTGCCGATACCGCCGGCATAGACGTTCTTGATGACCGGGTAATCGTTGCTGCCGTAGCTCCGGCCCCAATCGACCATGCCGTTAAGCGCCAGCGTGTACGACCCGCCCAGCGGCACGTAGTACTGCTGCTGCGCGGTCAACATGGTGTATTGCAGGTCGACGGTCGACAGGTCGGCCTTCAGGCGGGTGTACGAACCCTTGGTCGGCGCCAGCGCGCTGTCACGCGTGTCCTTGGACCAGCCAGCGCTGAAAATCACCGAATTGGTCGAATCGCCATACTGGTCGACGAAGTGTTCGTAGGCCGCCGGCGAGTTGTTGTACAGGTCGATCTGGTTGCGTTCGTAGTTCGCCCCCAGGAAGACGCGGTCGTACTCCGAAATCGGGATACCGAAATTCATGCCCAGGCCCATGGCCTTGACGCGGTAATCACCGTCGTTGTTGTTCCAGGGCTCGGTCACGCGATAGTACGCGGACGTCGTGCGGCTGATGCCGTCCTTGGTCCAGTAAGGATCGGTGTGCGACAGCACGATCGCGCGGTTCGTCTTGCTGGTGTTCAGCTGCAGGGTCAGGTTAGTGCCGCTGCCGAAGACGTTGTCTTCGCTGATACCGGCCGACAGAATGGCCTTTTCGGACGAGCCGTAGCCCACGCCCAGGTTGATCATGCCGGTGGGCTTTTCCTTCACGTCGACGTTGACGTCGACCTGGTCAGGCGAACCCGGGACCGGATCGGTCTTGACGTTGACGTCGCTGAAGTAGCCCAGGCGGTCGACGCGGTCGCGCGAGGTCTTGATGTCGGCGGCGTCGTACCAGGCAGCTTCCTGCTGGCGCATTTCGCGGCGCACGACTTCGTCGCGGGTACGCGTGTTGCCGCCGATCTGGATGCGGCGCACATAGACGCGGCGGCTCGGATCGACGTAGAAGGTCAGATCGGCTTCGTGCTTGGCGCGGTCCAGCTGCGGATTCGGGTTGACGTTGGCGAACGCGTAGCCCAGTTCACCCAGATAGTCGGTGATCGCCTTGGCGGAATCGTTGGTCTTGGCGGCCGAGAAGGTCTCGCCTGCCTTGATTTGCACCAGATCGTTGATTTCCTTGTCCAGCCCCAGCAGATTGCCCGCGAGCTTCACGCTGCGCACCTTGTAGGGCTCGCCTTCGTGGACGGTGATCGTGATGCGGATGTCCTGGCGGTCCGGCGAAATGGTGACTTGCGGCGGCTCGACCGAGAATTCCAGGTAACCCTGGTCCAGATAGAACGAGCGCAGTCGTTCGAGGTCGCCCTCGAGCTTTTCGCGCGAGTATTTGTCGGTATCCGTGTACCAGGTCAGCCAACCCGGCGTGGTGAGCTTGAATTCGTCCAGCAGATCGCTTTCGGAAAAGGCCTTGTTGCCGACGAAACGGATTTCCTGGATGCGGGCGACCGAGCCCTCGAACACGTCGAAACTGACGCCGACGCGGTTGCGCGGCAGCGGCGTGACGGTGGAGGTGACTTCGACGCCGTACTTGCCCTTGGACAGATACTGCTGCTTCAGTTCGTATTCAGCGCGCTCGAGCATGGAGCGGTCGAAAATACGGCCTTCGGCGAAACCGACCTGAGCCAGCGAGGTGGTAATGGCCTTGGAATCGAACTCGCGCATGCCGTTGAAGTTGACGGAGGCGATGGTCGGACGTTCCTGGACGACCACGACGACGACATTATTGTCTGTCTGGATCTGAACGTCGGTGAAAAAGCCCGTGCCATACAAACGGCGAATGGCTTCGGTGGCTTCTTCTTCGGTGAATTTCTCGCCGACTTTGACGGGGAGATAACCAAAGACGGTGCCGGCGTCGGTTCGTTGAATACCCTCTACGCGGATATCCCGTACGACAAAGGGTTCGAAGGCGTGGGCCAAGGCCGGCAACATCAGCGCGGCAACGAGACCCGGCAGTACACCCTTTTTGTGTTGAAACATCCGGCGAAAAGACATCCTTGAGTATCCTCGGTCGTGCAAATGGCGGGGGATTTTATGCTAAATCGCGTTCAAGTGAACAAACGCGTGAAATCGTTGAACAGCGCAAGCCCCATAAGGCTTGCCAATATACCTATGCCGGCGCGTTGTCCGATGTCGATCCATTTCGCAGGCGGGGGGCTACCCCGCACAATTTCGACGAGATAGTACAGCAGATGGCCACCATCCAGCATAGGAATGGGCAGCAAATTTAAAACGCCAAGGCTGATACTGATCAAGGCGATATAGGCGATATACGCAACAATGCCGATCCTCGCGGTCTGGCCGGCATAGTCGGCAATAGTGACCGGACCGCTGACGTTGCGCCACGACACGTCGCCAGTCACCATGCGGCCCATCATGCGCAGCGAGAACCACGCGGTGTCCCAGGTGCGGACCGCGCCACGCCACAGGCTGTCGAAAACGCCATAGCGCACCGTCACCATCGGCACATTGCCGCCCAGTTGCACACCCAGACGGCCGATCTCCTGGCCGTTGACGACTTCGGGGCGAGGTGTGACGTTAAGCGTGACATTGGCGCCGTCGCGCACGATCGTCAGGGCGAGCGGCTTGCCAGCGCTTTCCTGGATTTGCTTGACGAGTGCGCCGGTATCTGGCGCCGGCTGGCCGTTCACCGCCACGACCAGATCGCCGGCACGCAGCCCCGCAGCCTGCCCTTCGCCGCCGTCGATCACGGCGCGCACGGCGGGCTTGGGTTGGGCCAGACGAACGCCGGCGGCGGCGAGCGGGTCGCCATCGGCCGGGTCCATCGTGTTGGGGGGAAGATCGAGTTCGCGCTGCTGGACTGCGCCCGACGGAGTACTGACCTCGATGCTGGCGCGACCGCCGGTGGACATGACATCCATCAGGCGCCAGCGGGCATCAGACCACGAAGCGACTTCCTGGCCGTCGATGGCCAGGATGCGATCGCCGGCCAGCAGACCGGCGCGGGCCGCAGGCGTCTCTGCAGCGGGCGGCGCGATGATGGCGACGGGCTCTTCCGTGCCGGCCATGTTCAGACCAGCATACAGAAACACCGCAAGAATCAGATTGAAGATGGGACCGGCCGCCACGATGGCGATGCGCTGACCCACGGGCTTGGTATTGAACGCGGAAGCCGCAACCGCGGGCGAGGCCCCGGGCGGCGCATCGTCCAGCATCTTGACGTACCCACCCAACGGCAGCGCGGACACAGCCCATTCGGTGCCGTGCCGGTCGGTGCGGCGCAGGATGACCTTGCCAAAGCCCACCGAGAAACGCAGAACCTTCACGCCGCACAGGCGGGCAACCCAGTAGTGCCCGAGCTCATGGAAAATGATCAGTGAGCCAAGCGCTACGGCAAAGGCCAGCAGGGTGAAGAGCATGAAGTTGGAATCTAGAAAATCGGAGGCAGGCGCGGCCCGCTATCAGGCCAGTCCGAGGTTGCCCGCAAAGGCGCGGGCCTCGGCGTCAAGCGCAAGTACGTCGTCAAGACTGCTGAGCGTAACAGATGCCTGCCGCGCTTGCCACTCGAGGGCGGCTTCGATGACCCGCGGGATCCAGGTATAGGCCAGGCGGCCTTCCAGAAAGGCGTCGACGGCGACCTCGTTGGCGGCATTGAGTGTCACGCAAGCGCTCTGCCCCGCCCGCATCGCGGTGAAGGAATGGGCCAGGCAGGGAAACCGGGTCAGATCCGGTTTTTCGAAATCGAGCCGGCCGTGCCGGGTCAGGTCCAACGGTCCCACGCCGCTCTCGATGCGATCGGGAAAGCCCAGGCCGTAGGCGATCGGCGTGCGCATGTCGGGCTGGCCCAATTGCGCGAGGACGGAGCCGTCGTCATATTCGACCATCGAATGCACGACGCTCTGCGGGTGCACCACCACGTCGATCCGATCCGCCGGCATTGCAAACAGCCAGTGGGCTTCGATGACCTCAAGGCCCTTGTTCAGCATGGTGGCCGAGTCGACGGAGATCTTGCGGCCCATGCTCCAGTTGGGATGGGCGCAGGCTTGTTCGGGGGTGACGTCGTGCAGGTCTTCGAGGTCGCGTCCCCGGAACGGGCCACCGGATGCGGTCAGCAGCAGACGCCGAACGCCCTTCGCCGGCATGTGCGGCGCGTCGGCGCGCCCCTGGTGGGGCAAGCATTGGAAGATGGCGTTGTGTTCGCTGTCGATGGGGAGCAATTCCGCGCCGTTGTCGCGAATTGCCTGCATGAATAGCGTGCCGGCGGCGACCAGGGCTTCCTTGTTGGCTAGCAGTACGCGCTTGCCCGCGCGCGCCGCGGCCAGCGCCGAAGGCAATCCCGCCGCGCCCACGATGGCGGCCATCACGGCGTCGCATTGGGGATCCGCGGCGGTGTCCGCCAGCGCTTGGGCGCCCACGCGGATTTCCGGCATCGGCTGGCGGCTAGCCCAGGCGTCGATGAATTTCTGACGGGCGGCAGTGTCGGGCACCACGACGACCGCGGCACGGCTGGCCAACGCCTGCTCGGCCAGCCGCTGCATCCGGCTGTGTGCCGAAAGCGCGTAAACCGCCATCCGTTCCGGGTGGCGGGCAATTACGTCCAGCGTGCTTTCACCGATCGATCCGGTCGATCCCAGCACGACGACACGTTGAAAAGCCGTCAAAACAAGACTCCAGACAAAAGTAACGCGAACGGCGCGACAGGAAGAATCGCATCGATACGGTCATAGACGCCGCCATGACCGGGCAGGAGCGTGCTGGAGTCCTTGCGGCCCGCGCGGCGCTTAAGCAGCGACTCGAACAGGTCTCCCACAATGGACAGCACGCCCAGGACAGCGGCGATCGGCAACGCAAGCCAGAAGGTCCAGCGTTCGACCAGAGCGTGGCCAAAGGTGCCGTCCCACAGACTGGACAGCCCGATCCACACCACTGCGCCCAGAATGCCAGCGATGGCGCCTTCGATGGTCTTGCCAGGACTCACGCGCGGAGCCAGTTTACGCTTGCCGAAGGCCCTGCCGGCAAAATATGCCGCAATATCAGCTACCCAGACGAGGGCCAGCAGCGACACGACGAACACCGCGCCGCGCGCCAAGTACATCTGAGCAAGGACCGCCCAGGCGGCAAACGCGGCCGGTACGGAGAAGACCGACCAGGCCAGGCTGGCCGGCGGCGCATCGGAACGCCCTCGCACGACGGCGGCCACGCCGCCAAACAGCCAGACGGCCGATACGGCAGGAATCAGGTAGCGCAGCACCCAGCCCGGATCCCCGGCGCCGCTGCGGTCGCCCGCCAGCCAGGCGGAGGTCAGCACCAGCATGCCGGCAAACAGCAGCACGGCGACGCCGATGGCAATAACGGGGGATGGCGGTTGCGGCAGCGTCAGCCGCAGCCATTCCCAATTGGCGCAGGCGGCCGCGAGGGCCAGCAATGCGACGAACCACCAAGGATTGGCGCTCGCCATGGCGGCGGCCAGAATGGCCAACAAAACGACGGCGGTAACGATACGCTGGCCCAGCATGTGACGGTCTCCTCTTGTGCTGCCTGGAAAGACGCGCGCGTCGCGATCAGCCTACTTGGCGGCGGCTTCGCTGACTTGGGCGCTGGTGCGGCCGAAGCGGCGCTCGCGCGTGCGGTACCAATCAAAGGCGGCCGTGAGTTCATTGGCGCCGAAATCCGGCCAGTAGCGATCCGTGAAGTAGAACTCCGCGTACGCCATCTGCCAGATCAGAAAATTGGAAATGCGCTGTTCGCCGCCCGTGCGGATGAACAGGTCGGGCTCGGGCGCCCATGCCATGGAAAGATGCCTGGAAAGGCGCTCTTCGTCCACCCGGTCGGGATTCGCCGCAAGGTCGGGCTCTGCCGCCAGCATGGCGCGGGTGGCCTGCAGGATGTCCCAGCGGCCGCCGTAATTGGCGGCGACAGTCAGGTGCAGCCGGTCGTTATGGGCGGTGCGTTCCTGGGCAGCGGCGATGAGCTCGCGCAGGCGCGGCTCGAAGGCGCTCAGGTCGCCGATCACGTGCAGACGCACGCCCTGCTCTTGCAGCTTGCCGACCTCACGCTCAAGCGCCTGCACGAACAGGCGCATCAGGAGCGAGACTTCTTCGGCCGGACGGCGCCAGTTCTCGGAACTGAACGCGAACAGCGTCAGGTAGCGCACGCCGGCGCGTCCGCAGGCCTCGACCACGCGCCGGACCGCCTGCACGCCCTTGGCATGCCCGGCGG
>DMTA01000549.1 GCA_003454835.1 Achromobacter sp.
GTCCGCGCCATGCGCTGGCCGCCGGCGTCGCGGTGGCGCTCGCCGCGGCAGGCTGGCCGCTGTCCCGTATCGACTGGTCGTCGCCGGTTGGCGACCCGCTCAATGTGCGGCTCGTCCAAGGCAACATCGGACAGTCCCAGAAGTTCGATCCGGCACTGCTCGAGCAAAGTGTGCGCCGCCATCTCGAGCTGACGGCCCTGCCCGCGGCGCCCGGCGTGCCCGCGCCGCAGTTGGTGATCCTGCCGGAAACCGTGGTGCCCATCTTTCAGGATCAGCTCGATCCGCGCGTCTGGGAAGTCTGGCGCGACCTGGCCGGACAACGCAACACCGTCATCGCGATGGGCGTACCGCTTCACGACCGCATCGACGGCCGCGAGCGCTACACCAACAGTGTCATCGGCTTTGACGGCGCCACGCCCGTTGAACAACTGGTGCGCGGCAACACCGCCATGCGCTACGACAAGCGCCATCTGGTGCCGTGGGGCGAATACGTGCCGCCCGGCTTTCACTGGTTTGTCGAGATGCTGAACATCCCGCTGGGCGACTTCGACCGCGGCGGCGAACGCCAGACCCCGTTTGCCGTCGGCGGCCAGCACATCGCGTTCAACATCTGCTACGAAGACCTCTTCGGCCCCGACCTGCTGCCCGCCTTGCAGCCCGGCCCCAACGGCGAGCCGGGCGCGACCATTCTGGTCAACGTCAGCAACCTGGGCTGGTTCGGCGATAGCTGGGCCCTGCGGCAGCATCTGCAGATCGGCCGGCTGCGCACCATCGAGACCGCGCGTCCGATGCTGACCGCCACCAACACCGGCATCACCGCCGCCATCGACGCAAAGGGCCACGTTGCCGCGCAGCTTGCGCCGCTGCAGGCCGGCGTGTTGCCCGTCTCGGTGCAAGGCATGACGGGGCTAACGCCCTATGCGCGTTTTGGGGACAAGACCGCGCTGGCGCTGATCGGGTTGGCGCTGATCGCGGCCGTGAGTAGCGCCCGCCGCCCGCGCCGCGGCTGATCTCCCGGCACGGCTGACTCTCTTCAGGCAAACAGGTTTGCGGGCAGCGAACCTGTTTCGTCGGGCGGACGCAGCGGTCCGCTTCCCGCCCCTGTGCCTTCGATCGCGTCCGCAATCGCCTGCATGTCGTCGGCATCCAGTTCCAGCTCGGCCGCGCCGACCAGTCCGTCCACTTGCGATGCGCTACGTGCCCCCAGGATGGCGCCTGTCACACCCGGCCACGCCAGCGTCCACGCCGCTGCCGCAGCGGCCACGGTAGCGCCGTGCCGCTCCGCGATGGGTTTGAACGCATCGGCCAACGCCAGATTGCGCTCCAGATCGGGCGACCGGAAATCCGCGTGCCGCGCCCGCCAATCGTCCAGCGGCAACGCCCGCGCACGCTCGGCGTTGAACTTGCCGGTCAGCAAGCCCGAATTCATGGGGCTGTAGACGATCACGCCCGTGCCATTTGCCGCGCACCACGGGATCAGGTCGCTGGCCGCAGCGCGCTGGATCGCCGAGAACGGCGGCTGCAGCGTGTCCACATGCCCCAGGTATTCGGCAGCCTGCAACTGCGCAAGGTTGTGGTTCGACAACCCCACGGCGCGGACCTTGCCGGCCTGCTTGAGGTCCAGCAGTTCCTGCCAGTACGCCTCGAGCGCCGTGCCGTCGCCCGCTGGCCAGTGCATCTGATAAAGGTCGATGCGCTCGACACCCAGCCGCCGCAGCGACCCTTCAAGCTCGCGGCGGATGCTCGACGGCGCCCCGGTTCGCCGCGGCGTGGCCTGCGGCTGTTCCTGCGACCACGTCAGACCGCATTTGGTGAACACATACGGCCGCTCGCTGGCGGGCATCTGGGCCAGCGCCTGGCGCACGATTTCCTCGGAATGGCCCAACCCATAGACTGCGGCGGTGTCGATCCAGTTGATGCCTCGGTCGACCGCGTGCCGGATCGCCTTGATCGATTCCGCGTCGTCCTGAGGTCCCCAGCCCACTGCCCACCCATTGCCGCCCATGGCCCAAGCGCCCAGGCCGATGCGCGTGATGTTCATGTCCGTGCAGCCCAGGGCGATGGTGGGAAAGCCAGTGCTGCTCATGGAGAAGTGCTCATTGAGGGGTGTTCATGGGTCGATATTCTTGCCGATCGGCGCCAACTTTTCGTGCTGCTCAGGCGTGACAAATCCCCACGCGGCGCAAAAATATTTTCCGTCCACGATAGCACCTGTACAAGTCTTTGATTTCATTGATTTCCGCATCAATCAGCGGCAGCATCAACAACGCGCGCCGTGCCAAATCCCCCCTCAAAATGCCCATCCCACCCTCTTTTTTCGCAACTTTTTTGCTTTTTGCCATGAAGCGACTTGCACGGCCAATTTAGTTCGTGCATAATCTCGTTTCTTCGCCAACGGCACTAAACAAAACCGGCAACGAAACAGCAAAAAACGCGCTTTAATCGGCGCGTTTAAAGCGAAAACGTTGAAGGAATTGATTAGAGAAACGGGGGTATAGCTCAGCTGGGAGAGCGCTTGCATGGCATGCAAGAGGTCAGCGGTTCGATCCCGCTTACCTCCACCAGTCCAAAGCGAAGAGCAGTACAGCAAGTCCAAGTCCCCTTCGTCTAGAGGCCTAGGACATCACCCTTTCACGGTGAGTACAGGGGTTCGAATCCCCTAGGGGACGCCAGTCTACTGGCATGCAGTAGTAGTGATGCAGTTGAAGTGATTATGTAGTTGAGTCAAGCCGCTGCGGAGCGGTAGTTCAGTTGGTTAGAATACCGGCCTGTCACGCCGGGGGTCGCGGGTTCGAGTCCCGTCCGCTCCGCCAAAAGCTCTCTCGCTCAGAGTCTTTCAAGAGCTCCGTTTTCGGGGCTTTTTTGTTTTATAAGTGTGAGACCTTGTTGTTTGAAGTTCGGGACAGCAGGACGCCCTGGGGGTATAGCTCAGCTGGGAGAGCGCTTGCATGGCATGCAAGAGGTCAGCGGTTCGATCCCGCTTACCTCCACCAGTACGCAGTTCGGTAGTCTCGCAGTTCAGCAGTAACGCAGTTCAGTAGTAAACTTGTTGGTTCCGGGTCCCCTTCGTCTAGAGGCCTAGGACATCACCCTTTCACGGTGAGTACAGGGGTTCGAATCCCCTAGGGGACGCCAGCTTCCACTGGCAAGCAGTACAAGCTGTCTTGACACCACAGCTGCAGTAAAGAAAGTTGAAGTCATCAGTAAGCCGCTGCGGAGCGGTAGTTCAGTTGGTTAGAATACCGGCCTGTCACGCCGGGGGTCGCGGGTTCGAGCCCCGTCCGCTCCGCCAAGCACTTTGCGCTTACCGAACGCTGCTCGCAGCACGCATCTTGAATGCACGCATCTGAAGCTCCGGATTCCGGAGCTTTTTGCTTTTGTGCTTTTGATTTCTGCGATTTTGATTTTGCTATCGCATATGCTTTTGCATGGGCTGTCCGGCGCACCGCCATTCGCGCGGTGCAATCCCCTCTCGTTGCACCCCTTCCGCGAGACTCCTCCCTTTTGACCTCTGGACAGCACCCGCGCGCGGCTTCATGCTTGCGCGTACACGCCATGCGAAGAAAAAAGAGGCCTACGTGACCCCCAACGACGCCGCACCCCAAGCACATCGCCAACACCTGCAGAGCATCATCGCGGGCCTCAACGAGGGCATCATCCTGCTTGAGGCCGATGGCTCGATAGCCTGGGCCAACGCCAGCGCACTTGCGCTGCACGGCGCCGAATCAATGGAAGACCTGGGCGGCACGCCCGTTGGTTTTCGCAAGCGATATACGCTCACCTATCGCAACCATCACCGCGTGCCGGCGCGCCAGTATCCCTTGGACCGGCTGGCGGCGGGCGAAGAATTCGAAGACCTGCTGCTCGATCTGACCCGTAAGGACGACGACGAATTCACGCGCAACCTGCTTGCACGTGGCGTCAATCTGGACGATGGCGGCCCCATGCCCTATCGCGTCCTGATCCTGCATGACCAAACCGCACAGATCAACGCCGAGGAACGCTTCGAACGCGCCTTCTCGGCCAATCCGGCCCCCGCGCTGATCTGCCGGCTGTCGGACCTGCGCTACGTCAAGGTGAACCAGGGATTCCTGGAAATGACCGGCTACTCGCGCGACGCGGTGCTGGGCAAGTCGGCCTATGAAATCGATGTGCTGGACGGAAGCGACGACAAAGAAACGGCTGTGGCTCGGCTCAATGAAGGCAAGACCATTCCGCAGCGCGAGGGCGTGCTGAAGCTGCCCGATGGCACCTCCAAGTTCGTGGTGGTGGCAGGCCAGCCCATCGACATGCACGACGAACCCTGCATGCTATTCACGTTCATCGACCTGGAGGGCCGCAAGCGTACCGAAGAGGCCCTGCGCGAAAGCGAAGAGCGCTTCTCCAAGGCCTTCCAGCTTGCCCCTGTGCCGATGGCCGTCTGCGATGGCGTCACCTTGAACGTGCTGAACATCAACGACGCCTTTGCCGCGGCCACGGGGCTGTCGTTGGACGACAAGGCCGAGCAGGACCTCGTCGAGCTGGGACTGCGGCCGTACGAAGGCATGCTGGCCGGCCTGAAGCGCGGCGAAAGCGTTCGCAACCGCGAGGCCGTGATGGTCGCGCGCGACGGCGGTGAACTCGATTGCCTGGTGTCGGCCGAGCCCGTCATGATCGGCGGATTGCGCCGCGTGCTGATCGTGATGCAGGACATCACCGAGCGCAAGCGGTCCGAGACCGAACTGCTGACCGCGATCGAGGCCGTCATGCAGGACACCTCGTGGTTCAGCCGCGGCATCATCGAAAAGCTTGCACAACTGCGCCAACCCGCCCCTGCGACGCGCGACGTGGCGGAACTGGCGCAGCTTACCTCGCGCGAGCGCGAGGTCCTGGGCCTGCTCTGCCAGGGTCATGATGACGACGGCATCGCCAAGGCGCTCAAGCTATCCCGCAACACCGTGCGCAATCACGTTGCCACGATCTACAGCAAGATCGGCGTGCATCGCCGCAGCGCCGCCATCGTCTGGGCGCGAGACCGTGGCATCACCGGTCACGAAAGCGCACGCAACCGGGACAAACAAGCCAAGAGCTGACGGGGCGGCGGTCGAATTTACAAATTGAATCAAAATATCCGCCCCTCCCGCATCGCCGAAGATGCCGCCGCGTTAGAAAGTCTGGCCGCTCAAAAGCGGCCATTTTCTTTGAATTGATCGCTAATCCTGCACTAAATCTGCCGATATCGAGCGCATTGCATAAATCGGCCGCCCCTTCTTACGATCCGCCGATCCCGTCCAGGCCATCAAGCCAGCGGCGAGATCCCGGCACAAACGAAGGAGCCAACGATCATGCAGACTGCGTACATTCCCGTCCCGACGGCGCCCAAGCGCCTGCCCGCCTCGGCTTGGACCGCCGACACCATCATGGCGCTCTACGAACTGCCGTTCATGGACTTGATGCACCGGGCACAGCAGACGCACCGCGCCCATTTCGATCCCAATGTCATCCAGTTGTCTAGCCTGCTGTCGATCAAGACCGGCGGGTGTCCCGAAGACTGCGCGTACTGCCCGCAGTCCTCGCACTACGACACGGGCGTGGACGCCGACAAACTGATGCCACTGGAAGACGTGGTCGCCGCAGCCCGCGCGGCGCAGGCTGGCGGCGCGCAGCGTTTCTGCATGGGCGCCGCGTGGCGCAGTCCCAAGCCGCATCACCTGGACGCCGTGGCCGAGATGGTCAGCGCGGTCAAGGCGCTGGGACTTGAGACCTGCGTGACGCTGGGCATGCTGCGCGAAGGCCAGGCCGAGCAGTTGAAAAACGCCGGCCTGGACTACTACAACCACAACCTGGACACCTCGCCGGAGTTCTACGGCAAGATCATCTCCACCCGTACCTACCAGGACCGCCTGGACACGTTGGACCGCGTGCGCGATGCCGGAATCAGCGTGTGCTGCGGCGGCATCGTGGGGCTGGGTGAATCGCGCCGCGAACGCGCCGGCCTGATCGCCCAGCTTGCCAGCATGGAGCCTTATCCCGAATCCGTGCCGATCAACAACCTTGTGCAGGTCGAAGGCACGCCCTTGGCCGAGGTCGAGGCCCTCGATCCGTTCGAGTTCGTGCGCACTATCGCCGTGACGCGCATCGCAATGCCGCGCGCCGCCGTACGGCTGTCGGCCGGCCGCGAGGCGATGGACGATGCGCTGCAGGCCCTGTGCTTTCTGGCGGGCGCCAATTCCATGTTCTACGGCGACGCGCTGTTGACCACCGCCAATCCGCAGATGGCGGCCGACCAGCGCCTGCTGGACCGCCTTGGCATACGGGTCGACGCCGCTGCGCACGATCACCGCGAGGAGGCAGCATGCCGTTGACGCCCGGTCTTCTGTACCTGGCGGCCAGCGTGGCCTGCAGCGTCACGGTGGCTGTGATGCTCAAACTGGCGCGGCGGTGGCAGGTGGACGTGCGCCAGGCGATTGCCATGAACTATGCCGTGGCCGCCCTGCTCTGCTGGCTCGTGCTGCGCCCCGACCCCACGCGCCTCCTTGTACCGCAAACGCCCTGGCTGGTGCTGGCCGCGCTGGGCGTGCTGCTGCCAAGTGTCTTCCTGGCCATGGCCGCCGCGTTGCGGCACGCCGGCATCGTGCGCAGCGACGCCGCACAACGCCTGTCGCTCTTCATTCCGCTGCTGGCCGCTTTCGCGCTGTTCGGCGAGCCGGTCACGGGGCGCAAGCTGGCGGCGATCGCGCTGGCCTTCGCGGCCCTGTTCTGCCTGCTGCGCCAGCCGCCGCGCATCCATTTATCGGAAGCCACGGCGGCCGAGGACCGGCGCGCGATGTGGTTATGGCCGCTGGTGGTCTGGGCAGGCTATGGCGTAATCGATATCCTGTTCAAGCAGGTTGCGCGCGCCGGGACCGCATTTGCGGGCGGCCTGCTGCTGGCGTTTCTGATGGCGGGCGCGCTGATGCTGGCGTATCTGCTGTGGTGCCGCGTGCGCTGGCAGGCGCGGCATCTGGCCGCGGGCGTGGTGCTCGGGCTGGCCAACTTCGGCAATATCCTGACCTATGTGCGCGCGCACCAGTCGCTGCCGGAGCACCCCGCGCTGGTGTTCGCATCGATGAACATGGGCGTGATCACGCTGGGCACCCTGGTGGGCGCCCTGGCGTTTCGTGAACCGCTCACGCGTGTGAACGTGTTGGGCATTGCGCTGGCGTTGTCGGCCATTCTGCTGATGACGCCCTGGTAGGGGCGCTTCAGGTGCCGGTGCGGCGTTGGCGCTCGGAGAGCGTGTTCGATGCGGAGTCCGAGGTGGCGTCCGATGGCGTAGTCGATGCGGGGCCAAGTCCGCGGTCCGCGGTTTGGTCCGGCATCGAATCCGGCATCGAATCCGGCATAGCATCGGATTCGCGTCCGACACCCGCAGCGGTATCGGCCGACGTGTCCATCCCGCCTTGCCCCGTCGCCGAATCGTCCAGTCCGGGGTCGGCCACCGGCTCCGGCGGAGCCGGCGCAGCCGACGGATCCGGCTGCACCATTTCCATCGCGATGTCGATCTCGGGATCCACCCGCGGATCCAGCACAGCCGCCGCGGGCGAACTTTGCAGCGTGTCGGGCATCGGCACGAAATGCGTTGGCGCCTCGTCGACCTGGTGCGCGCCAGTGACGCGTGTCGGCCGCACCTGCCAGACCAGGATCACGGCGCACGCCGAGATGAACACGTAATACATGGCGGGTCCGCCCAGCGACATCATGAAGCCGGCGATCATGGGCCCGACACATGCGCCCAGGCCATACGTCATCAGCAACACCGCCGACAGGCTGACGCGCCGTTCGGATTCGACGTGGTCATTGGCAAAGGCCGCGCCCAGCGGATACAGCGTGAACTGCAGGACGCCGAAAACGCATGACATGGCGACCAGCGCCCAGAACGGCAATGCGATCCAGCCCCACATGACGGCCGGCAGCAGGACCAACAACAAGGCATTGAATCGAATGAGACCCGCGCGGTTGATGCGGTCCGACAGCCAGCCCATCGGCCACTGCGACAGCAGGCCCGCTGTCACGGCGGCCGCGACGAAGACGGCGGCCTGCGACGTGGTCAGGCCATTCTTGGCGCCATAGACCGCGGCCAGGCCGTAAAACGCGCCGGACAGGTTGCCCGCCACGAAGAGCACGGTCATGGACAGCGGCACACGCCGCATGAAAAACCGCACGTCCAGTGGCGCTGGCAGCGGCGTCGGCGGGTGGGACCGGGCTGTGACGGCAAGCGGCACAAGGCACAGCACGAGGCACATCGCGACCAGGATGAGCGGGCGCAGGTCCAACGTGGTGTAGGCGGTGAGCGCCAGTTGCCCCAGCACGGTACCCAGGCCGGAGACGACCATGTAGACGGAGAACACGCGTCCGCGCTGGTGGTTTTCGGTCTGTTCGTTGAGCCAGCTCTCGATGACCATGAACTCGGTCACCATGACGATGCCGGCGACGATGCGGAACACCAGCCACAGGGGCATGGATTCGACCAGCGTCTGCGCCAGGATCATGCTGGTGGCGATGGCCGCGCACGCGACGAACGCGCGGATGTGGCCGACGCGGATGATGAGCTTGTGCCCAAGCCGCGCGCCGCACACGAGCCCGAGGTAGTAACCGGCGATCAAGGTGCCGATCCACACTTCGCTGACGGACTGCGCGGTCAGACGCAGGCCCATGTAGGTATTGAAAAGACCCGTGCCGATAAGCATCAGCAGGGTCGCAAAATAAAGCGACGAAAACGAAGAGATCGTGGAGAGCATGGCGTCGACAACCGCTGCTGGCTTTCAGCGCCGCGGGCCGCCGGGGCGGCCCGCAACACTGGCGGTAAAACAGGAACCTGCGGGGATCAGGCTTGCGAGAGCATGGTGGCCGCGTCGCTGACTTCGAACTTGCCAGCCGCTTCCACGTTCAGTTGCTTCACAACGCCGTCGACGATCAGGGCGGAGTAGCGCTGCGAGCGCACGCCCATGCCGCGCTGGACGAGGTCCAGCTCCAGGCCAAGTTCCTTGGTCCACAGCGCGGAGCCGTCGGCCAGCATGCGAACCTTGCCTTCAGTCTTCTGCTCACGTCCCCAGGCGCCCATGACAAAGGCGTCGTTGACGGAGACGCACCAGATTTCGTCGATGCCCTTGGCCTTGAGGGCTGCGGCCTGTTCGACATAACCCGGCAGATGCTTGGCCGAGCAGGTGGGCGTGAAGGCGCCCGGCACGGCAAACAGCGCGATGGTCTTGCCGCGGGTCAGGTCGGCGACCTGGAACGCGTTGGGACCGAGCGAGCAGCCGGCGGTTTCGGTTTCGATGAATTCGGTCAACGTGCCATCGGGCACGCGGTCGCCGACTTTGATCGTCATGTAGATCTCCAGAATGAAAGGGGGCAATGCATTGAGGCAGGACTGCCTCACAGCCCCCATCATAGTTCGAGCGCGGCCGGCTTGCTGCCTTTGGCGGACGGCGAAAAGAAGATGAACAGTTCGAAACGACTCCACACGGCGAGTACATGGGGAGGAAACGGGCGGTTGCCATAATGCCGTGGTAGACAACGCCCGCCGCAGCCGCGAGAGGCTGACCGCTGCGGAGGGCTTCACCGGGAGACTTTCGATGCGCAAATTCCTGACTGGGCTGGCATTGACGCTAGCCGCTGCTGCCCCAGCGTGGGCGGCTCCCGATGCGGCTGAGCAGGCTCAATACGATTCCTTCGTTGTCGCCGCTGGTGCGTCCAATGGCGCGGCGCGTGCTTGCGGGGCTTCGGAGCCTGACTTGGCGCAGCATCAGGAGACGGCTCGGAAGAATCTCACGCGCTATGCCGAGGAGTATGGGTTTCCGACGGGCGGCTTCGATGCGGCGTTTGCGAAGGGGCAGGCCGACGGGAAGACGATGATGGAGGAGATGAAGCGGTCTGGCGTGGATGGGTGCCGGGGCGTGCTGGGCGGGTTTCAGAGCGAGCGGGTGATGAAGTATGAGGACATGAAACGGGCGCTGGCGGAGGTTAGTGATGGACTGCCGGGGGAGAAGGCTCGGTAGGACGTGGATGAGGGGGTACCGGACTGATCCTGTGCAAGCCTCAATCTCCACACCGGGTCCAAAACGTTATCGCATGCCTCGATCAGCCCCGGGGCACTTACGGCGTGGCAAAACACGGTCGAGTGCGTAGCAGAGCAAGTCGCCAATAACCGCTCGCCGACAGAGGATGCCGTGACGATGCCGAGAGCGTGCGCTAGCTCGGCTTCGACACGCAAATCCGAGAAAGGCTGGGTGCGGAGGAGCGGAAGTTATGGAGATTGCGAAGAACAAGGGACGCCGAGCGCGGGCGGGCGCGCGGGCGCGTGAGGGGGATGTTTGAGCTTACTCCCGTCCGTCCCATTCGCCATCGCAGGCGTCGATGAGTTCCTGCGGCCACTGCCGGCGAGGCAGGATGCGGTCGAGCCACATATATGAAATGTCACCTAACATAAGAATCGGCGCGACCGGCAACGCGATGAAGATGAAGAACGGAACTGCGAACAGCAACCAAGCCGCCTTCTTGACCTTGAGGACCTTCAGCGGACTGAAATGGCGCACTGCCTCACTGGCGTGGGAAATGGAATACGGGGTTCGCGCGCTGCTTAAAGGCAATGCCGAAGGCCCTTCCCGCATGAAAAGGCGGATGAACTCCCAAATCTGCGCCGCCCCATAGATGCCGCGGTTGATGATTGCTTGAGCGTGGTCCTGTGTGCCGGTTATGCCGACGCGCAGTTTTTGATTGATACGCTGGCTATCTTGTATCGAATAAGGGAAGGCTAGCGTCAACACCCCTTCGTTGACTGAAGTCCCCCCCGCTGCAAAGGTAGTCACGTCCTTGATGTAAGCCTCCAGCCCGTCCCAGGGCTGACTGACCCACGTTCCATGAACGACGCAAGTGACCTTGCGGGTTCGGCGATTGAAGATGATTGGAAGCTGCGTTCGCCAAGGTATGTACAGCCAAATGCAAGCAAATGCGAATGCGACGGGCGCACCGATAAACACATCCCAGTTTTCCAGAAAGAAGGCCGACACGCCACCGCCATATCCCTCGTACTGGCGCTGGTGACCATAGGCGGCAAAGGTTCCGACTGAGAACAGAGCAAATAGAAATGGGACTGCAACTGTCGCCCACCAACTGATTCCGTACCGCCCTCCGAACATGCTGCCAAACGCCGGACGCATAAACAGACAATTCTCGGAGACCCTCATCACATTGTTGTCTGCCGCAGCGGACACTGCCAGCGGTGGATCAGATGGACGCAAGGCGTCAACGCGTGTAAAGAAAGCGCTGCGCTCTTCTTTCGGAACTGTATGCCGTTTCATTTTTTTTATCGAGTTAGTAGTACCAAGGCGTGTCCTTATCACTGAAGGTGATCTCGGACGCGAGAGTCTCCCCCAAGAGGACCGGAACGTAGCTGGGTCTTATGGCGTAGCGAAACCCGGTCCCTTTCGTGAGTCCGACGATCTTGTAGGATCGAACACGGCTCTCCTTAGAAGACATCTCCTCTACCTCCATTGAGTAGACTTGCGCTTGGTGAACGTCGTTTCCTTCTGACTCAATTTTCTGGATGGCGCCGTCAAGGGGATAGATGACTTTCACAATCAGAGTTTTACTTGTCATATGCCAATCAGAATCCAAACGCTGCGGGGCATAAACCGCCTGTACGTAGCCTCGGTTCTCCTGATCAAGCGTTTCGTACCTGACGATCGCAGGCCGTCCCAGCAACTCATGCTTGCCAAAGCTTCCGTCATTGAGCCAGTAGCCGATGGGAATGTACTGAGCCCGATCGCCCTTGAAGAGCCACCACAATCCAGTCCCTAGCAGTATCAAACCCGCCGCAATCCACCCCCAAACGGGCACAGTGGCCACGGTTCCTGCGAATCCCAGTCCTGCAGCAAACGCGGCGCCACCCGTTGTGAGTGCTGCTCCGCCTAAACCCAATCCCAGACCTGCTACCGCGTAAGCAGTGGCGGCCTCTTGATTGCCGACCCTTCGTTGCTCGCCGGACTTAAACCAGTTCGAAACAGCATCAGCCACGGCTCCGCCGTAGCCGAACAGTCGTAGTGATCCGGTGCTGGCAATACGCTGCAGCACGACTGCTGAAATGGATGCGCGCAGATAGACCTGTGGCATCAGCGCTCGCGTTGCAATGAGCACGCCGTTAGTTGCGCTTCCGACCCCCATGATCGCTGCTACCAGATTGGCCCAGCTAGATTTCCATTTCTGACCGTTCAAATCCAGGTCGAATATTGCCGCCTTGAGGTTGAGAAAGCTAAAAAACGCCACGCCTCCTGCGACACCGCGTTCAAACACCTGCAGAAACGGATTTGCATAGCGGGTAAGGGGAGTCATACGCTGCCAGACGATCACGTCCATCGTATCGCCAGCGCCCATCGCGATAGATCCCACCACGACGGAATCGCGCGGAAACCCCGCGGCATCCTCTAACGCCCGTATAGCTTCTTCGCGCGTCAACCGCCGGATGGTCAAACGGTCCTGATACCGCGTTTCCAGCATACGTATCAGCCGCTCCGCGTCCTCTATCGTACCCATGCCTGCCAGTTGGTGGATCCGATCGGCCACGGCATCACGGGCAACGCCGTGCCATACGCGACCGTCGGAATCCGCTCTGGGAAAGCGGCTGAGGGTGTAGACACTAACTTGCTCCATCAGGTAATGAAGAGCACCAAAACGCAGGAGCTGACCAAGACCTTTACTTCCAGCCGTGTCCAGGGCGATGTCCATCTTGTTTTCCCAAATGGCATCCACCAGGCCTTTATCATGTTCGATATTGACGAGGATGGGATTGGCCTGCCACGGCAGTTTCCACCAAGCCTCAAACAGCTCTCGTTCATGGTCCTTGGTGCCAGGTGTTGTAATTTCGGTGCCCCAAATCATCCCCTCTATGCAAGAGGAAAAGGCGATCGCGTGGCTCGTTGACGACATTGGGTGATCAGTGTCATAGCGTAGAAAGGTCGCGCCCATGTCATTAGGGGAAGTCGTATTCACGTAGCGCTGTAGCCATTTGCAGCGGTCATTTTTCCTGTCGACTACGGCGGCGTGACGACTTCCCAGTTCTACGCTGAATTCGCGCACGAACCTCACCCTGTCCACTTCCCGGACATGGCGGGCATAGAGCGGTACTGCCTCAGACAAAGCGGCAGCGCGCCTACCAATCGGATCGGTGGGTAAGGCATCCAGTTGCCGCCGCGCATCTGGATACGACGAAGGACGATATCTGGCCGGCTCTCGTTCAATCACGGCGAGACTGTCCGCAAAACGCTTTCGCTTCCATTCACGCTCGTCCATATCTCGACGGAGGACCCGCTCGAATTCCTGCCGGTCCTGCCCCGTCACCCCTGCGTTGTCGGCGTAGCCCGACTCATAGATTCGCTCTATCAGTTGAGCGACGATCATCTTGCGATAACGTTGACCGTCCCCAGCCGAGCTGTCGTGATCAGGGGCCGAATTGTAGGTTTCCATGGCTTGGCGGAACTTATGGAACACTCCGCCTAGATCCTGCACCAAGGCAATGTTGTCGTGCATGACGACCGCGATCTGCCTGGCAGGGGCTACCGCTTTCATGCCCGTGATCAATGGCTGAGCGGAAGGTGCCAACTGTTTGATGCGCCAGGGCGAAAAGCTGAGGTCAGTGCCCTTGAACTCCTCCACCAGTTCGCCTAGCCGACTTGCTGCAAAGGTGTTCCTGGCTGGCGTGCTGTCCGCCCAAGCCTTCATGTCAATGGTCGTTGCCAGCTTTGCGCGGATACCATCCTGGTCTGATTCGATTTCGCGAATTTTTCGTTCGGTCAGGAGCGTGTCCGTCAATAAAATGTGGACCACCGAACGCTCATTCGCCCAGATGTGGGACAGGGAGCGTCCCGGTTTGTAGCCCCCGAGCGCTGCTTCCAATGAGCGATATCTGGACAGAAGCTCGATGAATTGACCGGTCTCTTCGCTGACCCGCCACACGAATACCGTACCCTCGGTCTCGTCGAACAGATAGACGAATCCCGCGCCCACGCAACGCAATCCATACTGCGCGTGGTCCAGCTTCTGAAAGCCAGTCTCCAGCGACGGCGCGTCATAGGCATAATCGGGCCCACCCTTGGGCCGTGGATGAGCCGAATAGCGCAACGGAAACAAGGGGATTCGGACCTTGCAGCTTTCGTTGGTGCTGCAGTAGCCAGTGCTTGCTGCCATGATCAGTGTCCTTCGGTCATCAGGTGGTTCATTGCCCGTGCGGCGCGGGCGCCGGGTGTTAATGCCGTGTCCTGCAGCAGCGCGACGACCGTCGCCGCACACTGCCGGTAAGCGGGATGACGGAAGGCGTCCAAGGCGGCGTCCAGATGGGAGAACTCTTGGAAACCCCAGCTTTTTAGGTGATCCATCCATACGCGGGTTTGCTGGCGCGGGTCATCGTGAAAGCTGTGGGGTGCTTGCCGGGTGATCTCGACGTGCCTGCGAAAGTGCTGGTCAGTCAGCCCCGCATCGATGGCGGTCATTTCTGAGTGATTGAATTGGAAGCCGCCTTGTACCGGGCACGGGCCATCTGCTTGGCGATAGCGCCACCACTGATGTTCCGGTCCGAGGTTCTCCCGCCAGATCAGTTCTTGAATGGGACCCAGCAGCGCCGCGGCTCTGTATGGCTCAAGCGCCTGCAACACGCTTGCGAGCGCGGTTGTTTCCTGAAGCCGGAAACGCGCTTTGTTGCCATTGGGCATCCGCACGAACAGGATCGACCGCAATTGGGCCACTACCTCGTTGATCGGACGGGAGGAGGCCAGGAATACCGCGCCACCCATTGACGCCCAGGGGTCCATGAAGAATTCCGATAGACGAGAATCGGATTGGTACTGCACCAGGACCGGCCCGTTCGCGTCATGGCTGTCGTACTCGGTGTCGCTCCAGACCCAACGCAGAGAAGTGGCATAGTCGACTTTGCGTACGAAGTCACCAATGGTGGAGCGCTCCGGCGAGTCCGGTCGGCGCACCAGCCACTCATCAAGGGTTTCTGTTTCGAGCAGCAGAAAGGCGGCCAGCGAGGTCGGATGCAGTTCAGATTGCGTCACCTGGTCCAGGGCCATCAACACGTCAGGCTCCCTGGAAGTTGCCGCACGGACAGTCCGACCGCGGGCAACTGCCATCGCTGCGCTTCATGCACAGCACATCGAACGGCAGGCCCGGAGCGGGAACGCCCACCGGAGCTGGAATCAGGCTCGCGCCGCCGCTCTGTTGGCGCATCGGCCCCTTCATCTGAATCTTGATTCCATCGAGCGTGATGCCCGATCCGTCGATTCGGATGATTCCGCCCGGCCCTTTGAGGGAGAGGTGCTCCCCTGCCTGGATCTCGTAGATTTTGGTGCGGTGACGAATCGCCTGCCCGGCCTGCAACTCGGCGTGCCCCTCAACAGTCTGTTCCTGGTGGCCGCCGATGTTCACCCAATGATTGGCCGTGGTCTTGTCCCGGCGGTGATTGCCGACCTCTTCCATGCGGTCTTTGGCGGTGTAAATGGTGTGATTGCGCCCCACCGTCAGGAAGTCGTCTCGTCCGATGTCATGCCGCCGGTCCTGGCCGATGTTCACCTGTTCGTCATTGCCCACGGTCTCCTTGCGGTCGTGGCCGATGGTGATGGTTTCGTCGTGCTCGACCTGCTCGCTGCGGTCATGGCCGACGAACGTGGTTTCGTCGTGATTGACGTGGATGTTCTGGTCCTTCTGCGCGTGAACGTAGATTTCCTCCTGGTCCTTCTCGTCCTCGAAGCGCAGTTCGTTGAACCCCTCGCCCTTGTGAGTCTTGCTCTTGATCGTCATCCGCGTCTTGTGGCGCGGCAGTTCGTAGGGCGGCAATTGCAGGCGGTTGTAGGCGCGGCCGGTGATTACAGGCTGGTCAGGATCCCCATCGAAGTAAGCGACGATGACCTCCTGGCCAATGCGCGGGATGGCCATGTGGCCCCACGTCGCGCCGGCGATGTTCTGCGAGGCGCGGATCCAGCAGGAGCTGTGTTCGTCCTCCTTGCCGAGACGGTCCCACGGGAACTGGACTTTCACGCGTCCATATTCATCGGTATAGATCTCTTCATTGGGCGGGCCGACCACGACGGCGTTCTGCGGGCCGTCGATGCGTGGTCTGGGCAGCGGTTCCGCGCGCCACTCGGCGTCGTCCGGGACCAGTTCGGCCTCGTAGCTGTAGTGCGTTCCCAACTTGGCCTGCGCGCTTTCCTCGGCCTGGCTCGTATGTTGGATGCCGCGGTGGACAATGCGCACAGGGCGCCAGCCGCGGTTCATGTCTTCGCGCGGGTGGCCGGCCAGCGTGAAGGAGATACCGGGTTGCAGTCGCGGGTCATCGCCTTCAACGAAAGCAATGCACGCATCGCGGCGATGCCCGCGCAGGCGGTTCTCGGCGAAGGGCTTGCCGGCCTCGTCGAATTTGGCGCGGGCGGGATAGTCATAGCGTTCGTAGCGGCGGCCCTGGTGGTCCAAATCCCGCCCATCGCGGCTGTGCTGGTGCGTATACCGGGGATGGTGGAAGGTGTAGTCCCGCTGGGTCTGCCGCGCGGTGCGTACGTTCTCGGTGTACGTGAAACGTCGCAGCGCGGGTTGCGGCTGGTCACCGCCCGGGACGGGGTTGTACTGCACCGGTTCATCGCCCACGCGACCATGAATGAACAGGCGATCGCTGTGGACAAGCTGATGGCCCGATGCGCCATGGCGGAAGGAATAGAAGAAACCTTCCTCGCGCATGAGGCGCTCGATGAAGTGGTAGTCCGTCTCACCGGCTTGCACGCAGTATTCACGGGCCTGATGCTCGGTGGTGCTGCGCTGCTCGTAGTCTTGAGTCAGCCCATGCGCCTTGAGCACCGCTTCAACGATCTGCGGAACGGTTTGGGACTGAAAGATGCGCCAGTCGGCGCTGAGTGAGAGGCGCGCCAGACGTGGCTCGACGAGGGCGGAGTAGCGTGACCTGCGAAAGCCCGTGTCGCCTTGGACGAACGACGAGACCGCGCCGTGCACATAGCGCACAGCCGTGTCGCCGCGCCAGATCGTGAGTAACGCGGCGCGGTCCAGCACCTCGCCGAAGTCTATGGCGGGATTGGTGCTGGCCAGGTCTACTTCCAGCAGGAAGGTCTCGGACAGGCCTTCCTGCAGCGTGAATTCGACGACCTCAAAGGGCTCGTCGCCGATGGTGAACGTGAAGCGCAGATCCGATTGAGTGGGCATGGCTGATTCCCGAGATGACCATGTCTCAATGCAAACTCTGTGCCAGCTTGATCGCTTCGAACGCGTTGTTCTTTCTTATCAACCGCTTAGCTAAGCCTCTCCGCACAACTCTCCCATCTTGAATTGCACGAACACCTAGAAGTGCTTCCTCAACCGATTTTTCGGGCCAATAGTGGCCCGACATTTCTCAAGCACTTGAAAACAAACAAAGAAAATCGGGCCAACCTTGACCCGAGCAGGTCAAAGTTGGCCCGATCACTGAGCCTTCGGGAAGGTTGTCCCTTACAACCCGTTCTGCTTGAACCAGTCCAGCATCCGCGTCCACGCCTGTTCCGCTTCCGCCTTGCGGTACGACGGGCGATAGTCCGCGTGAAACGCATGACCGGCTTCCGGGTAGATATCGATGCGGGAGGCCTTGGCGGCCGCGGAGCCCTTGGCCAGTTCGACGCGCATACGGTCGACGTCGGCCTGGGAAATGCCGGCGTCCTTGCCGCCGTAGGCGCCCAGGACCGGGGCCTTCAGATCGTTGACGATGACCAGGGCCGACTTGGGTTTCAGTTCCGTAGGATCGCCCCCCAGTTGGCCGTACCAGGCGGCGCCGGCCTTGAGTTTGGGGTTGTGGGCGGCGTAGAGCCAGACCTGGCGGCCGCCCCAGCAGAAGCCCAGGATGCCCAGGCGGTCGGGATTGCCCCCGTTGGCGGCGGCCCAGGCTGCGGTGGCGTCCAGGTCGGCGATGACCTGCTTGTCGGGGACCTTGCTGACGATTTCGGCCTGTAGTTTGGGGATTTCGGTGTACTTGGACGGGTCGCCCTGACGCGCATAGAGTTCCGGCGCAATGGCGAGGTAGCCCTGGTGGGCCAGTCGCCGGCAGACGTCCTGGATGTATTCGTGTACGCCGAAGATTTCCTGGACGACGATGATCGTGGGCAGGTTCTTCTTGCCATCCGGCGCGGCGCGGAAAGCCGGGATCTTGCCGTCGGAGGTGGGGATTTCGATCTTGCCGGCCACGAGGCCCTTGGCGTCCGTGGTGATGGCGGTCTGCGCCACCACCGGGCCTGCCGCCAGCGAGAATCCCGCCGCCGCGGTGGTGGCAAGGAAGCCTCGCCGGTCCAGCCGCAAGGGCGGGAGCAGGCTGTCAAAGTGCGCGTCGTCCTGGTCTTTCATCGAAAAGCTCCTGGTAAAAGACGGGCCCGGAGGGACGCGCCTCGCGTCCCTGCCCTGGCCTGCCGAGTTCACTTCAGGGAGAAGTCCACGCGTGAGGGTTGCCCCTCGTCCTTGATGCCATCGGCGTCCAGCTGCGGCGCAACGATGAACACGCGATCCGCGAGTCCTTCCTGGGCTTGCAACTTCTCATAAACCGCCTGCGCGCGGGCATCGGCCAATTGGCGCAGCTGATCCTCGCCGACCGGGGCGGCCGCGCGCAACATCGCTTCCATCTGCGCGGCCGGGACGGATTTGGCCATGCCGATGAAATTGCGCGGTTTGTCCTTGAGGTCTGCGTCATCGTAGACGTCTTCGAGGTACTTGGCACGTTCGGCGGCGGAGACCGTGACGCCCTTGGGGTCGGGCTTCTTGCCGCGCGGCGCCACGTCGGCGGCCTTGGCGGCGCGGATCTTGGCGTCGACCCAGGCCTGGCGCAGGCCTTCGGTGTCGGTCTTGGGATCCGCGCGGCCGCTGATGTCCATCTTCAGGGCCGGGCGATCAGTGAGGGCCTTGGTGAGGGTTTCGATGCGCTGGAGCGTGTCTTCGGTGAGGACGGCGCTGCCGGGCGCGAATTCGACGTAAGACAGTTCTTCGCCGCCGCCGAACGCGGACGCGAGCAGGCTGAAGGGCGAAGTCACGGCCTTGACGACCAGGTTCATCAGCACGCGCACGACGATGCCGCCGACCGAGAATTCGGGGTCGTCGAGCGAGCCGGAGATCGGCAGGTTGATGTCGATGTTGCCGCGCGAATCCTTCAGCAGCGCGACCGCCAGCAGCACGGGCAGCTTGGTGGCGTCGGGGCTGTTGGTCTTGTCGCCGAAGGTCAACTGGTTGAGCACGACGTGGTTGGTGGCCTGCAAGGCACGGTTCTTGATCTTGTATTCCAGGTCGACCGAAAGCTTGCCGCGCTTGATGGGGTAGCCGACATACTTGGCCGAATAGGTGTTGAAGCGCGGCAGGTCGACGCCTTTGGCGGAGGCCTTCAGGTCCAGGGACAGGTATTGGGCGAAGGGCTGCACGACGCCGCTGATAGAGAGCGGCGCAGTGGTGTAGACCCGTCCCGTGACCTTGACCTTGGCGGGCTGCGGGTTGGTGGAGGAGACCGCCGTGATGCCGCCTTCGATGCTGGACAGTTCGGCGACGTAATTGGGTTTGACGAAGCGGTCAGTGAAGGTCATGCGACCGCGGGTCAGCGTGACGCTGTTGACCGAGATGTCCGGCATCGCGCTCGCGCGGCTGCCCTTGGCGGACGGCGCGGGCGCCCGCGGCGGCAG
>DMTA01000547.1 GCA_003454835.1 Achromobacter sp.
GCCATGCACCGGGCGCTTCGCGTGGCCCGCACTATCGCGGACCTGGACGGTCAGGCCGTGCTCGCGGCCAGCCACGTCGCGCAGGCGGTCCAGTACCGGCGGACGGGGGTATGATCCCGGCGTCCCGTCCCTGTTGTTCGTGGCGCACTCTCCGACTCGACAAAGTCCAGGAAATCACCATATAATCAAAGGCTTTTCCGGATGTGGGTAGCTTTTTGTCCGCCTTCGGGAAAGACTCGCGGAACAACGGTCAGGTTTAAAGATCGTTGGTTGCGACCCCCAGAAGTGGCAACAGGTCTACAAGTTTTGGCGTCTTTGGCGTCAAGCACCTGGCGTCATGTAAATCAACAATGCGTGTTTTAGTTTAGGGAATCATCATGCCCAAGATGAAAACCAAGAAAAGCGCCTCCAAGCGCTTTAAGGTGCGCGGCAGCGGCTCCATCAAGCGTGGTCAGGCGTTCAAGCGTCACATCCTGACCAAGAAGACCACCAAGGCCAAGCGTCAATTGCGCGGCTCTGCGGCGGTTCATGACTCCAACGTGGCCTCCGTCAAGGCCATGATGCCTTTCGCTTGATCTAAGGGAGATCTACTATGCCTCGCGTCAAACGCGGCGTAACTGCCCGCGCACGTCACAAGAAAGTCATTGCCGCCGCCAAGGGTTACCGTGGCCGCCGCGGTAATGTGTTCCGTATTGCCAAGCAAGCAGTCATGCGCGCTGGCCAATACGCCTACCGCGACCGTCGTAACAAGAAGCGCACGTTCCGCGCTCTGTGGATCACGCGTATCAACGCGGCCGTCCGCGAGCATGGCGTCAGCTACAGCGTGTTCATCGCTGGCCTGAAGAAGGCTTCGATCGAACTCGACCGCAAGGTCCTGGCCGATCTGGCCGTGCGCGACAAGGCCGGCTTCGCCGCCATCGTGCAGCAAGCCAAGGCTGCCTTGGCTGCCTGATCGCGCGCTTTAACTCATCGCGCATCGCTGCAAACGGGGCTGTAATAGCCCCGTTTGCGTTTTGAAGGCTGGATTTCATGACTCGATTGGTTGACGACCTGGTAGAACAGGCGCAAGAACGGTTCGCCGCGGCCACGGATGCCGCCGCACTTGAGAACGCAAAAGCTCGTTTCCTGGGCAAGGAAGGCGCCTTGACCGTGCTGCTCAAGGGCCTGGGCAAGCTCGATCCCGAGCAGAAGCGAGAAGCGGGCGCGCGAATCAACCAGGCCAAGCAGAAGATCGAAGAGCTTCTGAACTCGCGCCGCGCCGAACTGGCGCAGGCGGAGCTGGATGCCCGACTGGCGTCCGAAACCATTGACGTCACCCTGCCGGGCCGCGGTCGCGCGCCGGGCGGCATCCATCCGGTGATCCGGACCTGGGAACGGGTGGAAGAGATCTTCCGTTCCATTGGCTTCGACGTGGCCGACGGCCCCGAAGTGGAAAACGACTGGACCAATTTCACCGCTTTGAACAACCCGCTGGACCATCCGGCGCGTTCCATGCAGGACACGTTCTACGTCGACATGAACGATGCGGACGGCCTGCCGCTGCTGCTGCGCACGCACACCAGCCCCATGCAGGTGCGTTACGCCCGCATGAACAAGCCGCCCATCAAGGTCATCGCGCCCGGGCGCACCTATCGCGTCGACAGCGACGCCACGCACTCGCCCATGTTCCACCAGGTGGAAGGGCTCTGGATCGCCGAGGACATCTCGTTTGCCGACCTCAAGGGCGTATACACCGATTTCCTGCGTTGCTTCTTTGAAAGCGACGATCTGGTCGTGCGTTTCCGTCCGTCGTTCTTCCCGTTCACGGAACCGTCCGCCGAGATCGACATGATGTTCACCTCGGGTCCCAACCGCGGCCGCTGGCTCGAAATCTCCGGATCCGGCCAGGTGCATCCGCAGGTGGTGCGCAACTTCGGGCTGGATCCCGAGCGCTACATCGGCTTTGCCTTCGGCTCCGGCCTCGAGCGCCTGACCATGTTGCGCTACGGCGTCAACGATCTGCGCCAGTTCTACGAAGGCGATTTGCGCTTCCTGCGCCAGTTCAACGAATAACAGACGGCTGATCATGCAATTTCCCGAATCCTGGCTGCGTACGCTGGTCAATCCTCCGATCGCAACCGACGAACTCGCGCACCGGCTCACGATGGCCGGCCTGGAAGTCGAAGAAACCGAGCCCGCCGCGCCCGCATTCACCGGCGTGGTTGTCGCGCACATCGTCGAGATCGCTCCGCACCCTGATGCCGACAAGCTGCGCGTCTGCCAGGTTGACGACGGCTCGGGCGAACGACTGCAGATCGTTTGCGGCGCGCCCAACGCCGCCGCCGGCCTGAAAGTGCCGCTCGCCCGCGTGGGCGCGGAACTGCCCGGCGGCATGAAGATCGGCGTAGCCAAGATGCGCGGCGTCCAATCGTCAGGCATGCTGTGCTCGGCCCGCGAACTGGGTCTGTCGCAAGACCACGCGGGGCTCCTCGAGCTGCCCGCCGACATGGTCCCCGGTCAATCCATCCGCGAAGCGCTGGACCTGGACGACACGCTCTTCACGCTCAAGCTGACGCCCAACCGCGCCGACTGCCTGTCGATCCTGGGCGTGGCGCGCGAAGTGGCCGCGCTGACCGGCGCGCCGCTGTCGGTGCCTACCGCGGCCGCCGTGCCTGTCACGCTCGACGAGCGCCTGCCCGTCAAGATCGAGGCGCCCGACCTTTGTGGCCGTTTCGGCGGCCGCGTCATTCGCGGTGTCAACGCCCGCGCGGCGACGCCCGAATGGATGAAGACGCGCCTCGAGCGCGCCGGCCAACGCTCGCTGTCCGCGCTGGTCGACATCTCCAACTACGTCATGCTCGAACTGGGCCGCCCGTCGCACGTCTTCGATCTGGACAAGATCGGGGGCGACATCGCCGTGCGCTGGGCGCGTGAAGGCGAAACGCTGGAACTGCTGAACGGCCAGACCGTCACGCTGGACCCGAAGGTCGGCGTCGTCGTCGCGGGCGAGCAGGTCGAAAGCCTGGCCGGCATCATGGGCGGCGAAGCCACCTCGGTGACGCTGGACACGCAGAACATCTATCTCGAAGCCGCGTTCTGGTGGCCGCAAGCCATTGCCGGCCGCGCGCGCCGCTTCAAGTTCAGCTCCGAAGCCAGCCACCGCTTCGAACGCGGCGTCGACTACGCCAGCATTCCCGAACATATTGAATTCATCACCCGCCTCATCGTCGACATCTGCGGCGGTCAGGTGGGTCCCATCGACGACCAGATCGTCAATCTGCCCCAGCGTCCGCCGGTGCGCATGCGCCTGGCGCGCTGCCATCGCGTGCTGGGCGTGCCGGTCACGCGCGAGCAGGTCGCCACGATCTTCGGCAGCCTGGGCCTGGACTACTCGGTCGAGGGCGACGACTTCATCGTCAACCCGCCGTCGTTCCGTTTCGACCTGGAAATCGAAGAAGACCTGATCGAGGAAGTGGCTCGCATCTACGGCTTCGAAAGCATCCCCGACGTGCCTCCGATGGCGCGCGCCAAGATGTTCTCGCAGCCCGAAGTGCGCCGCGGCGCGCATGCGCTGCGCCGCCTGACGGCGGCGCAGGACTACCAGGAAGTCGTCAACTACAGCTTCGTCGAAGCGGACTGGGAACGCGATTTCGCGGGCAATGACAATCCCGTGCGCCTTGTGAATCCGATCGCCAGCCATCTGTCGGTCATGCGTTCCAGCCTGATCGGCGGCCTGGTCGCCAACATCCGTCACAACGCCAACCGCAAGCAGTCGCGCGTGCGCCTGTTCGAACTGGGCCGCGTGTTTTTCCGCGATGCCTCGGCCGAAGACGGACCGCTGCAAGTGGCCGGCGTGCGCCAGCCCATGAAGCTCGCGGGCGCCGCATGGGGCCCGGCGGTGGAAGAGCAGTGGGGCGTACCCACGCGCCACGTCGATTTCTTCGACGTGAAGATGGACGTCGAGTCGCTGTTCGGCGCACGCGGCCGCCGCCTGCGTTTCGAGGCAGCGGCGCATCCCGCCCTGCATCCCGGCCGTGGCGCGCGCGTCATGCTGGACGGCAAGCACGTTGGCTGGATCGGCGAACTGCATCCGCGCTGGGCGCAGCAGGCCGACCTGGCGCATGCGCCGGTGGTCTTCGAACTGGACGTGGACGCCCTGTCCGAAGGTGAATTGCCGCAGGTGCGCGAGCTTTCGCGTCAGCCCGTGGTGGTGCGCGACTTGGCCCTGTGGGTCGATGAGGATGTGACGGTACAGTCCATGCTTGACACCGTTGCCGCAGCCGTCAAGGCCGATGCGCAACTGGCCGTCGTGCAGGATGCGCGCGTGTTCGACGTGTGGCGTGACAAAGCGCAAGGCAGCGAGCCCGTCGCCGAGAAAAGCCTTGCGTTCCGTTTCTGGCTACAGGACACTGAGGTCACTTTGGACGAAGCCCGCGTGGCGGATTGCCTTGCGCGCATCAAGGAAGCCCTGGTTGCCGCGCACGGCGCGCGCCAACGTGGCTGAACATGGGGACCAGTATGCTTGCCGAGCAACGCACCCTCACCAAGGCCGAGCTGGCCGAACTGCTCTTCGAGCGGGTCGGTCTGAATAAGCGCGAAGCCAAGGACATCGTCGATACGTTCTTCGAGGAAATCCGCGACGCCCTGGCGCGCGGTGATTCCGTCAAGCTTTCGGGTTTCGGCAACTTCCAGGTGCGCGACAAACCGCCGCGCCCTGGCCGCAACCCCAAGACCGGAGAAACCATTCCCATCGCGGCGCGGCGCGTGGTCACGTTCCACGCCAGCCAGAAACTCAAGAGCGTGGTCGAGCAGGCCGTTCCCGCAGCACCCGAGGCCGCGGAGTGATACGCTTTGTCGGTAATTGTTATCGGCGCCCCACGCATCGCGCGCATAAAATCCGCTTATGACACGTACTGAATCCACCGTTACCCTACCGCCCATTCCCGCCAAGCGTTACTTCACGATCGGCGAAGTCAGCGACCTGTGTGGCGTCAAGCCTCATGTATTGCGGTACTGGGAACAGGAATTCACGCAGCTCAAGCCCGTGAAGCGCCGTGGCAACCGCCGCTACTATCAGCATCACGAAGTGCTGCTCATCCGGCGCATCCGTTCATTGCTTTACGAACAAGGCTTCACGATCAGCGGCGCACGCAATCGCTTGGGCGATGCACGCGACGTGCCGCACGACCAGGACGCCGCCGTGCGCCTGTCGGGCACCGAGATGCAGTCGTTGCGCAATGAACTCGGCAACGTGTCCGCGATGCTCGCTGAAGCATTGGGCACGGCGGCCACCGCACCCGCTGCTGCGAACACGACACACACGGCGCCTGCCGCCTGAGCCGCGTTCAACTCGGCTCATCGCTTGAAATCCAAAGCTTGATATCAGTATCCGCAGCGCGCGATTGCCTACATGGCCGCGCGCACTGCACACCGTAGTGCCTTGCGCTTTGTGCGCGCCGGCTCATCGCATGCAGTCTTGTGAACGGCGAACGCAAATCGCAAAAATTTTTTCGAGTATTCAGCACTTTTCTTGCACCAATGCGTGCAAACATTTTTTAGTTCTGCTATACTCTTTTTCTTTCGGGGCGTAGCGCAGCCTGGTAGCGCACTTGCATGGGGTGCAAGGGGTCGCGAGTTCGAATCCCGCCGTCCCGACCAGCAATACCCTAGGGGGTTAGTGATAGTAATCACTAACCCCCTTTCTCATTGTGGGGACTTTTGTGGGGACTTCCCCATTCAAGCCCCCCGTCGCTTGAGCATCGTTAACGCCGGACTGCGCGTGTCGGTTGCTGCAATGCGATTTGCATACTCAATCAGCTTATTAAGCTCCGCCGCTGAGTAGTGCGAGGTGATGCTGCCGTCCGTATGACCCAGCAAGGCTTTGCGATCCTCCTCGGGAACGTCCGCCGCGCGTAGGCGCCTACCGAACGTGTGCTTCAAATCGTGCACCCGCAGGCTGGCAAATCCCGGGTGCGGCGCATCGCCGTGATCCTTCTTCCATTGCGCCGCAGCCCGCTTCCTCGCGTTACGCCAGGCGGTGTCATTCATCCGGTGCAGGGCGCGGCCCTCATACGGGAAAACCCATTCGGGATGCTGTCCCCGTTGCTTGCGGATGATGGACCGCGCGACATCGTTTAGCACCACCAGACGTTCTTCCCGATTTTTCACGCCGGAGTCGTCGAACCGCCCGCCGAACTCCGCTGGGATGAGGAATACGCTGGTGCCCAGCCCTTCAACAGCAATTTCCCACTGCCATTTCAGCTTGCAGACTTCCTGCTCGCGGCAGCCGGTGTTTACCTTGTAGAGCGCCATAACCTGCAGGTGCTCCGGCAGCTCCTTGAACAGCGCCGCCTGTTCCTCCCATGAGAGGGGATAGGGCTGGCGCCGCGACTTCTCGCTCAGCATTTCGATCATTGGCACCACCGCGAGCCAGGGCTTTCGGTTGTCGTCGCGCCACTTGCGAGAGGCGACGTTCAGGACACGGACGACGCGCTGCAGCGCAATGTTGACCGTGTGAGGAGCTCGTCCGGCCTCGAGGCGATCATCGACATAGGCCTGCAGCGCTTCGTTGTCGACCTCATCCAAATGCAGGTCGCCGATGTATGGGTCCAACTGCTTGAGATAGGTGGCGGTCAACCAAATGGATGGCTGCTGCGCGTACTCCTTTAGGTAGCGGGTTGCCGCAGCGCGGAAAGTCGGGCGCCAGTGGGCGCGCTCCTTCCGCTCCGCGCCGGCTTGGACGATTCGCTCGAGGAGGAATTGCTCGGCTTCCGCGCGAACGCTTGTGCCAGTGCAGCCTCGAATTCGTCCACAGCCGCGGACGACTTTGTCGATGTGCCAGATGCCGTCTTTGAGCGTGAGCCCGGTGATTGTTTTTTGCCCCATAGACTTGATGCTCCGTTGCTACGTAGGCGCTCGCTGCGGTGGGAATCGTTGCCCGCAGGTGCGTCCTTGTCAATTGCCATCCGCTCCGCATACTCGTCCGCAAAGCGGTCGAGCTCCTTGCGATCGAAGGCGATTCCTTGTTTTCCAATGCTGATTTCTCGAAGATAAGGCCGTGCTGCCTCATCGAATACGCGGCGGCACATGCCCAGGTAGGCAGGAGCCTTGCCGACTCGGATGAATCGCGGAGGAATGTCGGACATTTATCTGATCCTCCTGGACTGCGTCGCATGGTTAGCGCCCCGCGCGTGGGGGCCTTCTGCCTGCTCGCTAAGATCCCGGCGCGCGACGTGCGGCTGCGACCTGGCCCATTCGGATAGGATGCTGGTTTCAGAATGGACGGGCACCATGGATAGGATTCCCTCGCTTGTGACTGGCCTTGAAAGCCCGCTCGCCGTTGCGCAAGATGCAGGCAAAGCAGACCGGTTGATGGTCGTGGAAGGGTTGGGCCCGCATTGGTTTTCGGACTATTGGCCCTCTCTCGCCATCGCCTGGTTGGAAGACGGATTTCCGATCGATGTGGAAATTGCGAGTCTTCTTGAAGCTGCGTCGGACAACACTGCCCTGTCGCAACAAGTACGGCACAAAGCCTTTGCCCTGTTCGTCGCCTGGAGACGGGGGCAATTGGTGCGCGGCCAATAACAGCGCGCTCCTGGCCGTGCCGCCAATGCGCGGGCGGCGCGCGGCAAATGCAACGGTCGGAGCCTGGTCGGATTTGGCTGGCACCAGGCGCCATGTAGTTGTCGTCATAAGCGCCGGCCCTCCATCAAGGATTTGATGCATGTCTGCGTGAGCAAGTCCCCTTGGTCCTCGGGCGCGCCCGTCGCCATGACTCGGCGCAGGATGGGCAGCGCGTGGCGCAGCGCTTCGACAGTCCGTTCCTGCACAGGAACGATGTAGTGCAGCGCCACGTGAAGATCGCGCAACGGTTGCAGCGGCAGTTGCTTTCCGTGGCGCGTCTCCCACATTTCAAAGTGCCATATCAGGCCCTCGATCGCGGGCGCGGCCTCGTACCGATAGCCGTCGCACGCAAGGAAATCGGGGTAGCCGCGCGCGTTGACTGACACCTTGCCCGTGCGGTCCAGTTCGTCCAACAGATGCTCGAGCGTACGCATGACGAACTCAGCGCCGGCCATCATGGGCGCAGCATTGGGCCGCTCCTCGCGGCGCGCACGGCTAAGGCGACGGCTTTCGATGCACCCTGTACCAGCCGGCGATCCTTTTGGTTTAGGGGTGCATGGTCAGGCCTCCGCGCGCTGCAGGTTCTGGATGGCGAAATAGACGTCCATGCCCGACCAGTAGTTCCAAGGCCGTCAGTGAGAAATCACTGACGGCCTTTCTCATTTCCGGGCCATTTCCAGTTCGTTGAGAAAAGCCGTGTTGTGTTGGGAGGCGCTGAATTCAGAACTCAATAATGCGCGGCCGAGAAAGGGATCAGAAGCGCAGAGAACGAGATCAGGACCGGCGAAGGAGATCAGGAGTGGCGAACGAGATCAGGACCGGCGAACCAGATCAGGAACTCGACAAGCTCTCTGCTATTCGGGCCTCAGATTTTCCCCATTGCAGCCAGATCCCGAAATTCAAAACGCGTGCGCGCATGGCGCACGCGCTCGTATTTCCGGCCCTTTCTTCGCGGTTATAAAAACAGCAATGCACCAGCCGCGACGGCTGTGGGCGCCAACGCACCAAGCAGCAGTCCCCCAACGCTGATCGTTTCGTCTGAAAATCCTCGCTTCAGCAGCGCCACGCCAGCCGGATTCGGCGCGTTCGCGATAACCGTCAGGCCGCCGCCCGCAACCGCGCCCGACACGAGCATGTATTTTGATTCGTCGGATATGCCATCAATCAGCGAACCCAGATAGGTCAACGCGGCGTTGTCGGTGATCGCGGTGAGCGATAGGGAGCCGAAGAACAAGGCGATCGGTTCGAGGCTGGATACGATGGGCTGCAGCCACCACCCCTGCATGCCTCCCAAGATGACCAGTCCAGCCAGGAAGAACCCAACCAGCAACGCCTCTTTGATGATCAGCGGATTCTGATGCCGTTCGTACGCCTGAGTGAAACCCAGGAACAGCAGGAACAGGCCGAGGAACGCGACAGGGTGGTGCGCTAGCGCGACGACCGCCGCCAGCACGGCCAGATGGACCAGAACAACGGAGAGCGGCACGGGAGGCCGCTCCGACCGGGTCACGCTCTCGGTAGGCAACTGCAGCAGGTACTTGCGCATCATGAGTGTCGCAACAGTCGCGTTCACGATGACGGCAATCGCGGCTTTCCAGCCGAAGGTTGCCAGCATGAATGCCGAATCCCATTGCCAGGTTGCGGCAACCATCAAGACGGGAGGGGCGGCATAGGCCGTCAACGTTCCCCCGATCGAAATGTTGACGAACAGTACGCCAAGGGCGAAGTACTTGGGAACAGCCGGAATTGCCGGCCGAAACAGCTGCGGTGCGAGCATCAGGGCGGCGATGGTCATCGCGGCCGGTTCCGTGATCAACGATCCCATCAGCGGAACCGCGGCAAGGCCCAACCACGCTGTCGCGACGGAGGTGTGGAAGGGCAGCTTTTTTGCAATGACGTTGACTGCGGCCATCACGGTCTGGAGCACGGGGCGGGACGCGGCTACAACCATGACCACAAATACAAATAGCGGTTCGGTGTAGTTACGAGACTCGGCGTACGCGAGCGCTTCCGCGCCGCCGGTGGCCATCGCCATGATGATAAGCAGCACGAACGCCCAAAAGCCGAAGACGATTTCGACTTCGCCAAGAAGATGGAATAAACCGGCGTGGCGAGGGTAGCGGTGCGATAGCCGCTCGAACTGCTTGACGGTGAAAGTGTGGATCAGCGCCAGGGCAAAAATGATGGCGGCTGCAATGTCGAGCGCATGGGTGGTGGTGGTCTGCATGGACGTGGGGGTTCCGCGCGGCGGCCCGACCAGCGCTTTGACCTGCCAGCGCGAAGGAAGACGCCTGACACCCAGGCAGGCAGTGTATCAAACTGAAGAATGAGCACCGCATAGGGTGGGATGGGGAGGCAGTGAGGTCGAATCCCGCCATCCCACGTGGTCATTCAATCGAATACATCAAGCAGCACATCCGCGACTACGGCGGTTGCAATGGCGACAAGGACGAGATCTGATCCGGCGATTCGCCACTCGTACCCGGAATACGCGGGCAGGCGAGCGAGCATTGGGCCGGGGACCATCTTTTTGGCGATCCCAGGTGGCAGGGGCTTTCCGCGCGCGAGGTTTTTGCGAATGCCAGGCGGTAGCTGGCTGTAGCCCGACAGGCCGTACTCGTGTGCGTACGTTCTAGCGGTTGAAACCGTGATGCCTGCAAAGCGCAGCGTGACGCTGGGACTATCGGAATTGGTCTTGCTGTTGGCTCCGCCTCCGTTTCCGGCATGGCCTTTTGCAGAGCCGTTGCCGTTGCCGTTGCCGTTGCTATTGTTTTTCCCGCCGCCTTTGTTCTGCCCCTGACCTGGGTTGTCAGGTTTGCCTTTGCCCTCCGGTGGCGCAGCGAATGCGCCAGTCGTCAGAAAAATACAGGAAATGGCTGCAATAAATATCGGCTTGGCCCTGAATGACATGACTCGCTCCTACTCAGCCTGAGGCTGGGAAGCTGATTCTAGGGCGGGTAAAAATTCTAGGGGTTTACGGACCTGATCGTTTGTAAGCGTCTGCTTGCGCATGGGGACAAGGCCGCAGCGGCAAGAGGGAGGGAGTGTGCGGAACCGCCCTCTGCTTGATCGAAAAGACAATCATGCCGCTGCGGTGTCAGTTTTGCAGCAAACCGCGTTCCCAACCGCATCGGATACGTGCTGGCGAACAAGTCTTTAATCGAACGATTGCTGAATCAGCCGGCGGCGATGCAGTTCAGCGAGGCGCGCTTCAGTTTCTTCGCGCCAGCCTGCCTCCCAGGAGGCCAATCTGGCGCGCCATATGGGCAGCGATTCGCCCGTACGGCCAGGCATGTTTGCTTCTTTCATGAGGGGGCAAGCGGAAAGCGGCACGCCGTATCGGGCGGCTTCCTGGCCGGCTCTGTGGACGGGGTCATCCATTTCGCGCCTCCTGCTGGGAAAGATCCTAAGCTGAAAGATGAGCGCGATCAGGATTCGTGTCCAGAAAAGTTACGCGAAGAAATAGCGGGATGGATCAGCGTATCAGGCGTTTGCTCAAGTGATGCGCTCAGAGCGGGACCCATTGCATCCACCAGCCCTGGTAATAGCGCTGGCCGTCGATTTCTTCAAAGCCGCACACCATCATTCCGCGGTCCGATCCAAAGGTGAGCAGTTCGGGTTCCAGCAGATCGGGGATCGGACTTTTTTGCGATGCGCCGAACTTCGCGAAGGCATCGAGCGTCATGACGCTGATATAGCGCCGCAGGTCGTCTCGCATGATGGAGTACATGCGGACCGTCCCGGTGACCGCTGGCGCCGGGTCGTTGTCGTGGCGTTTCCGGCCGAGATAGTGGGTTCGGATGACGGTGCATCGCATGGTGCAACTGTAAATACTGTATGAATATACAGTATATGCCGGCAAAAACGGGGCCAGTTCTTCGGGCTTAAATTTTCTTGCTTGAGGGAAGTGCGAGCCCAGTCACCCGCAGGAGCAAGCTTGGCAGGAACCTTCGACACTGCGATAGCCAGCCGGGAACGTCACCAAGCTCCCAATGCAATGCGCCCCGGAGTCGGGGCGCCTTTCATGGCATCAAATGACCAGCCGCGACATGGCCCGCGGCACGACACGTGTTCGGTTTCCGGGCGGGGTCTGTCCGCCGCCGGTGGCTTCCATCCATCCGGCTTCCCAGGCCTCGACCTTGCCGCGCCATTGCGAGATCGATTCGCCGGTATGACCGGGCATGGCGGCGGCCCGATAGTACGGGCAATCCCACAAGGTCAATCCGTCGCGGGCCGCTTGAGCGCCCAGCTTTTGGATGTCTTCGCGCTGCATGGCACTGCCCTCCAAAAGTAGATGCACGGGATGCAAAGTATTCCGCACAGATCCACTGTTTTCAATAGTGAGGGCGCATCAATCGAGGCGGTGCGGGCGTCATGGGGGCCGCGCGGATGATTGGCCACACACACGCCGAGCCTCGTCTGTTATGCGCGCAATTTCGCCGCTCTGTGCCTTTCGCGTCATGTCTGCGGCGCGCACAATTTCCGCTTCCCGCCGGCTTCAGGCGGATCTTGAGGATGCTTGGATGCGCTACCGCTACGTCACTGCCGATGTGTTCACCGGCCATGCCTATCAAGGCAATCCACTGGCTGTCGTATTGGACGCGCAGGGTCTGGATACCCGCCAGATGCAGCGGATCGCGCGCGAGTTCAATTATTCGGAAACCAGTTTTGTAATGCCGCCGCACGACCGGGCCCATACGGCGCGCGTGCGCATCTTCACGCCGGACCGCGAGGTGCCGTTTGCCGGGCATCCGAATGTCGGCACGGCCGTCGTGCTGGCACGAGAGCAGATCGCGGCAGGGGTGTCCGCGCCGCAGGCCTTCGTGTTTGAAGAAGAGGCGGGTTTGGTGCGGATTGCGTTGGCGTATGGCGAACACGGACTGCAAGGCGCGGAACTGCGCGCGCCCCAGCCGTTGTCGCGCGGCAGTGAGGCGCCTGTGGACGCGGTGGCAAGCGCGCTGCGGCTGGAAGCCGCGGACATTGATGTGTCGACGCACGCACCGATGGTGGCGTCAGTGGGACTGCCGTTTCTGGTCGTGCAGCTTGCCAGCCGAGACGCCTTGCGTCGCGCGGCGCCGGATTCGGGCGGGTATGCGGCCCTGATGCCGCAGCTTGGCGCGAAGTCGATCTATGTCTACACGACTGACACGGCGGGCGAGACGATGGACTCGCCCACTGATATCCAGGCGCGCATGCTCACCGGTCGCATGACCGAGGATCCCGCCACGGGTAGCGCGACAGCCGCGGTCACGGCGTTGCGGGCATCGCTGGCGGGCAAGGGCGTTCTGCGGTTGCGGGTGGGGCAGGGCGTGGATATGGGGCGCGCAAGCCTGCTGCTGGCGCATGCCGAGCCGCGTGATGACGGCGTGTGGGCGAGCGTGGCGGGGCAGGCCGTGGTGGTGATGGAGGGCACGCTGCCGGCACCCGCGTCGGATTGACGTCGATGCGCGTTGCCGGTGAAAGAGGGCCTCGTGTATGCTGCTGCGCATGAACACATCGCACATCGCTGCAGCTACGCGCGCAGATTTCCGACGAATCACTCGACGTCAACGTTGAGTGGCTAGCCGTGTTCGGGCGCCGATTGTCCGGCGCTTATTTCAGAAGGCCACGATACCCTCGTGGCTTTTTTGTTTGCCGGATTTCCCCCGCCGAGGCGTATCGCAAGGCCTTCATTCTTTCATCACAAGGAATGAAGCATGTCTCATCAAGACCTCGCCATCCGGCCTTTTCATCCGACCGACGAGAAGGCGCTTATCGCGCTGTGGCACGCCTGCGGGCTGACGCGTCCGTGGAACGATCCGCGCAAGGACATCGCGCGCAAGTTGACGGTGCAGTCCGATCTGTTTCTGGTGGGTGTGCTGGACGGCGAGATCGTGGCGACGCTGATGGGCGGCTATGACGGGCACCGCGGCTGGATCAACTATCTGGCCGTGTCGCCCGAGCATCGGCGGCGACAGTTCGCCACGGCGCTGATGCGGGCCGCGGAGCGCAAACTGCTGGACATGGGGTGTCCGAAAATCAATCTGCTGATCCGTTCGGACAACATCGCGGTAAAGCGTTTCTACGACAGCCTGGGTTTTCAGGAGGATGCGGTGATCAGCATGGGAAAGCGCCTGATTACGGATCTTTGAAGATGGCGGGTACAAAGTGCCCGCCTCGAATCACCCGCCTAGAATTACCTGCCTCAAATCGCCTGCGTCAGATACACGGCTTCGCGCCCGACGATCGGCATGCGCGTGGGCATGAAGATCGTGCACGCATCGCACGGGGAGCGGATTTCTTCCGTGCCGTTCATGGCGATTAGCTCACCCTTGTCGAAGGTCTCGAAGCCGATCACGGGCCGCGTGAAAGTAAAGTCCTCGGACTTCACCATGTGGACCTCCAGCAGGCGATAGCGCTGCGGGGCAGGCGGAGGCGGCGTGCCGGCCGGGGTGTCGATGAGGCCCAGATGCGCCAGAAAGCGCAGGGTGACGTCGGTGGCGAGTTCCGCGGCGGAGCGGGCGAAATGCTGGCCGCATTCGACGACGAGCGCGCCGCCGCTGTTCGACAGCGGATCACCGTGATGGCCGTAGCCCATGACGCCGGTGCCTGGAAACTTGTCTTGCGGCATGACCAGATGGACCTGCGGCGAACCGACGGCCGCGGCCAGCGCGGTGTTGCGGTCCATCTCGTTGTAGACCCAGAACGGCTGCACGGGCGCGCGCGTGGAATGGATGTCCAGCACGAAGTCGGCGGCGTCCAGGATGGGGCGCATTTCGCGGGCGCGGCGCAGCTCGGGGCTGTCCTCCGAACCGTCGAGCATGGCGGCGGACCAGATGCGATTGAGATTGTGGACGAGCTGGCGGTTGTCGTAAGGCCGGTCGATGTCGAAGGCCTCGTAAGCCTCGACGTGGGCAAAGCTGACCGTCAGCGTGCCGATCTTCGGGCGTACGCCCGTGTCCAGCAGATGGGTGGCGGCCACCATGCCACAGATCTCGTTGCCGTGCGTGATGGCGTTGATGAGCACGTGCGGCCCGGGCTTGCCGGATTCGAAGCGATGCACGTAGGGAATGCCGGTGTTGCCCTCGCGGTAGGCGGACAGGTCACGCGGCAGGACTTCCAGCGGAGCGGTATCAGGTTCGAAGACAGGTGTGGTCATGAGAGTGGGTGGCAGGTTGGATGGCATTGTGTAATCGCCTGACATTATGGCGGGTACGGCAATCCGCAGGTTCGATACCAGGGGTGAAAAATGCGGCTTTTGAGCGCATTTTTTTGAATTTCAAGATGCCTCGGCACTACACGGATTAGTACGTTTTTACCCCTGAAAATCATTGCTTTCCAAGCGTTTTTCTTTGGGGCATATTGCGGCCGGGCAGTCGGAATTCATAGGTGCAGCATGAGTGGGTGGCCACAACGTCATATCAATGGTTTTCAAGTGCAGTGCGAAGTCGTGGACTTGAACACCGGCGTGTTGGCTATTGAAATACTGGTGTGCCGCAATGGCGACGATACCGTCGCGCAGCGGTGGTCGCTGCCACGCTTCGTGACTTTCAACGATCCCGCTGTCGCCCGGCGCCATGCCGAGCTGGTGCTCTCCGGCATCCGGTCCGTAGACGAGCACACAGGCGAACCTCGCTACGGGATTCTCTAGCGCTCGCTAGTGTTTTGTTTCGTTTATCACATTCGTTTGACTTGTCGGATCTGGAATGCCCGGTACAGTTGTCCCTGTATGACAACAAAAGGAGAGCTCCATGTTCGACACTTTTCCTGTTCTGCGCCGCACCGGCATGGCGATCGCGATTGGCGCCGCTGGTCTCGTTTTTGCGGGCTGTACCACGACCACGCCTAGCAAGTCGCCGGCCGCTTCGACGTCTGAGCAGCGGCAGTCGATGAACAGCGCGGCAAACGCAACCCTTGCCAAGTTGTACGAAGCGGCTCCTCAATCCAAGGATCTGGTGGCGCGCGCCAAAGGCGTGCTGGTGTTTCCGGACGTGTTGAGCGGCAGCTTCATCGTGGGCGCCGAACATGGCAAGGGCGTGCTGCGCGTGGGCGGTCAGAATGCCGGCTACTACAGCACGACCGCGGGCTCGATCGGCTTCCAGGCCGGCGCGCAATCGAAGGCGATGATCCTGCTGTTCATGACGGATGACGCCTTGAACAAGTTCCGCAACAGCAGCGGCTGGACCGTCGGCGCCGACGCGACGGTGGCGGTGGTCAACATCGGCGCAAATGGCCGCATCGACACCAACACGGCTCAGCAGCCGGTGGTGGGCTTCGTGATGAACAACGGTGGTCTGATGGCAGGCGTGTCGCTTGCGGGCACGAAGATCTCGAAGCTCGACCGCTGATCGCGCTAGCGCCCAGTCAAAACGCCGCGGATTGCTCCGCGGCGTTTTGTTTTATGCGGGGCAGGTTGGACCCGTCCCGCAGGTTGTGCCGGCCGTTCAGCCGATCACGTTGTCGCTGTTGTTGCGCAAGGCTGCTTCGCGATCAATCTCGGCTTGCTCGATGTTCGGATCCAGCCCGCGCCAGCGCAGGATGTGGCCGCGCTCTTCTTCGGGCTCCCAGCCCAACATGCCATAGCGCGTGATTTCGGTTTCGCCGGAGGCGAACTCCACTTCAAAGTAACCCTGACGATCGGGTAGCGTGTTGCCGGGGAACCATTCGGTTTCGGGCATGGTTTGCTCCTTGCTAAGCGATGGGAGGGATGCTGGCGCCGATCGGGAAAAGCCGGCGTCAGGCGTTTTCATTGTGGGCTTGCCGCCGCAATCCCGCAAGCGCCGGATGGATACCAGATGCGGCGTCAGGCGAGCGGCACGGCGGTGGTGTAGAGCACCTGCTTTAGGGCAAAGCTGGACCGGATGCTCGCCACGCCGGGAATGCGCGTGATGCGTTCGACGATCAATCGTTCCAGCGCATCGACATCCGGCACCAACGCGCGGATCAGGTAGTCCGCGTCTCCCGACATCAGGTAGCACTCCATGATTTCGGGCAGCACTGCGATCTCGCGTTCAAAGACGTCCAACGCCGCCTTGCGCTGCTTGTCCAGCGAGATCTGGATGAAGACGTTGACCTTCAGCCCCAGTTTGCGAGCGTTCAACAGTGTGACGCGGCGATCGATGAGGCCTTCGGTTTCCAGTCGGCGCACGCGCGCCAGGCATGGCGAAGCGGATAGATTGACGCGCGCGGCCAGTTCCACATTGGTGAGCCGCGCATCGCGTTGCAGCTCGTTCAGGATACGGATGTCGGTGGCATCCAGGTTGATTTCCGGCATATATGACCTTCAGGCGGCAGGGTGACAGTGCATCTGTGCTGAGTATGCCGGTTGCAGGCGCAGAAAGCGGTGAAAAATGCTGGGGTTTACCCTATAGACTGTTCCGTCCTTCGGCCATATGGCCGAAATACAGAATAATCAGCGGCAGAGCAGGGTAGTGATGAGTCAGCACGGCAGTCTTCGCAAGTTTCTCCCGCTCGCGGGCGCTGTTGCCATCTGGGGCGGAAATTGGCCCGTGATGAAGCTTGGCCTGGCGCACATGAGTCCGTTATGGCTGGCCGCCAGCCGATTCGGATCCGCCGCGCTGATAAGCGTGCTGGTGCTGGCGGTGCTGGGACGCCTGCGTTTGCCGACTCGTCAGGAATGGCCGCTGGTGGCGGGTGTGGCTTTGCTGCAGATGGGCGCGTTCACGGCGCTGGCGCTTTGGGCCTTGCAATACGTGGCGCCTGGCCGCGCCTCGGTCATCGCCTATGCGACGTCCATCTGGGTAATTCCGCTGTCATCGTTGATCTTGAAGGAACGCCTGTCGTTGGGCCAATGGCTGGCGACGGCGCTCAGCTACGCCGGCATCGGCGTCATCGTGGCGCCTGCGTTCAGTCCGTGGCAGGCGCATACGGTCATCGGTCTGGTGATGCTCTTGGGCGCGTCGTTCGCGTGGGCCTGCAACATCATTCAATTGCGCGCCAACCGTCACGTGCGACTGGGCGCCGACATGATCCCGTGGCAGACCGCGATGGCCACGATTCCGCTGGCCGCGCTGGCCTGGATGCGCGATGGCGCGCCGGTCTTTCTGGGTGATGCGCAGGCCTGGCCGCTGATCCTGTACACCGGACCGCTAGCCACGGCGCTGACGTTCATCGTCGTGCTCGGCATGACGCAGAAGCTGCCGCCGGCCGCGACCTCCATCGCCATGCTGTGCGTGCCGGTGATCGGTCTGATCGTGTCGTCCGTCGTGTTCCATGAGCGCATTTCGGCGGACCTGGCGCTTGGTCTTGCGCTGATCGCCGCCAGCGTGGCGGCTTCCGCGCTGGCCACGCGCCTGCGGCGGCCGCTTGCGCTGCGTCCATCCTAGAACGCACTAGAATGGCGTGCGCCGGAAATGGTGCCGGCCGCTGATGCGGAACGCGCTGCAGATATGGACTCGTTATATGTAGTGGTCGTGGTGGGGGCGATGGCCGCCGGCTTTGTGCAGGGCCTGTCGGGCTTTGGCTTCGGCATGGTGGCCATGTCGTTCTGGGCCTGGACCGTGGACCCGCGGCTTGCGGCGGCGATGGCGGTGTTCGGCGCATTGACCGGGCAATTGCTGGCCGCGTTCACGGTGCGCCGCGGGTTTGCCATGGCGCATCTGCTGCCGTTCGTCGTCGGCGGATTGCTCGGCATTCCGCTGGGCGTGAAGGTGCTGCCGCATCTGGACCCCGTGGTGTTCAAGGCCTTCATTGGCGGACTGCTTGCCATCTGGTGTCCGATCATGCTGTTTGCCGCGCGCATGCCGCGCATCACGGTGGGCGGCAAGGTGGCCGATGGCGTGGCCGGCGCAATTGGCGGCGTCATGGGTGGACTAGGCGGTTTCACCGGCGTGATTCCCACCTTGTGGTGCACCTTGCGCGGCTTCGATCGCGATGTGCAGCGCGCGGTGATCCAGAACTTCAACCTGTCGATGCTGGCGGTGACGATGGCCAGTTATGTACTGACCGGCGTCGTCACGCGCGACATGCTGCCGCTGTTTGCGCTGATCGTGCCTGCGATGCTGGTGCCTACGATTTGGGGCACGCGTGTTTATGTGGGCATCAGCGATGTCGCGTTCCGTCGCGTCGTGCTGGGCCTGTTGACGATATCCGGCGTTGCGTTGCTGGCGTCGTCAGTGCCCCGCCTGCTGGCCTGAGCGCCTTCTCCCACGCGGATGAAGGGCTTGACCGGCGTGCTATCGTTGAGCAATTCAAGAGAGAACCACGCATGGCATTGCATCATTTCGAAAAGGGCGAACTGGGACATTGGCTGCGCGTCGTGGCCGACAACAACGAGCCCGGCGCGGTCCAGACCGAAGTGCCCGCGCACGTCGCGCAGGCGCTTCAGACCTTGCGCTGCATCGAATCAGGCGCCGACGGCCGTTGGGTCATCACCGACAAGGGCAGGCTTTCTTTACGCATGGAAGAGCCGGGCGCCATCCATTTGCGGTAGACCGTTTGCGGTCTTCGCGGCGGTTCGATAATCGCCGGTTTACGCAATTCGCCAATTCCGTCATTCCTACAGCCGCAGGCAAATTACTGCATGGTTGCGAATGTTTTCGCAGTATTTCGTGCGGGATGCCATCTCTACAGTGCGGCGAGGCATATCCTGAGACGGAATGTGGGAATTGACATCTTTCGGACGTATCCGGCGCTGCGTCGGAACAGTAAGATGAACTTTGCGTGACGGTTGCAGGTCTATTGTTCTGCGCGGGAAATTTTGTCCTGTTGCACGTCACGCGTGGTTCGCGCGTTTAGGTAACCGACTGGGAGGTAGCACATGCAGCATCGTGACCAGGAAGTACTGATCGACGTTTCCACAGCGGCCATGGATACCGGCGGATATGGCGTATTGCTGACGGTTACGGCTGAGGGCGGCACCGAAGTGGATGCCGCGTTTTCCCACTTGGGCAACTGCGCTTCGTTGGACGAAGCACGTGATCGCGCGGAAATCTTCGCGCAAAACTGGGTAGAGGAAAATATCTTCCGATAGGGTTTGCACCCTGGACGGAGCTGATCGGCACGACCGGTCTGTGTGTGCATGAGCACGTGGCGGATACTCTCGAGATGGCGACGACGATTTCGGTTATCGTTGCTGCTCCAAAACCTGGGGCCCTCGTCGGGTATGCGTCGTTCCAAGATGACTGCCGCACAGACCAATTCCTTTCTAGCGGATGATATCCGCGCGCTGCGGGCGCATTTTGATTCGGTCGTGCTGCCCATGTGGCTGGGCCCCGGGTTCAACGACACGCTCGGCCTGCCTTACGAATCTCTTAATTCCGTCAGCGCTGAACCGTTGCCGCCGACGCGTTATCGCGCGATGGCCTGTGCGCGCCAGCTGTATATATTTGCGCAGGCGCCCGGTGAAGCAGCGGCGCAGCATTCGGACCGGTTGTTCGAATCCTTGCGGCGCGTGTTCCAGGACGAGCACGGCGGTTGGCGCTATAGCGTCGGCGCAGCGGGTAAGCCGCTTGACGATACGCAGGATCTGTACACGCATGCGTTCATCGTGCTGGCTGCTTCCGCGTATTTCCGGCGCAGCCGCAATGCGCAGGCGCGCAAACTGATGCTGGCCACGGCGCGCACGATCGAGGCGCGTTTCAAGGCTACCGATTCGCTGTATCACGCTGCGCTCAGCGCCGACTTCTCGCAGCCGCTGAAACCGCCGGCACAGAATCCGATGATGCATCTGACCGAAGCCTATCTGGCCGCGGCGCAGGTTGCCGAGCCGGCATGGTTCGCCCAGCATCTGCGCGAGCTTGCACAGGGCATCAGCCAGTTCTTCGTGCATGCGCCCACGCAATGCGTGTCGGAGGCGTTGCAGGGCAGCGCTGGAAACCGGCTGGAGCCTGGCCATCAATTCGAATGGCTGTCTCTCGTGCATGAATCGGCGCAGGTTTTCGAAGGTCTGGACCTTGCGGAGTCCCTGCCGCGCGCCGTGCAGTGGTCGCGCGACCATGGCGTGGATGCCGCGGGCGTGATCGCGTCGCTGGACGAATCCGGCAACGTTGCTGACGACACCCGCCGAATCTGGGCGCAGACGGAATACCTGAGGGCCCTGGCGGTAATAGGCGATCTGTCCGCGCTGCAACCGGCGCTGGCAAGTTTTCGCACCCGATTCCTGCACCCCGCAGGCTGGCATGAATGCCTGGATACAAATGGAAACGTAGTTCGGACTGACATGCCGTCCACATCCCCTTATCACCTAGCAACATGTTTGACGGCGTTACAAAACGTTGTTCGCTAATCACGTTAACAATTTAGTTTCCTCTATGGCGCCGATTTAATAGAAAGACATTGGTGAAATCCCTTACAATTTGCTAACACTGTTTGTGGGGAAGCATCAATGAGCGTTATGTGCTTGGCTTGCCAACGCATTAACCCAGGACTTGCAGGCGTCGCGCCGCATTCGCACCTGGGACATCAAGGATTTACCAACCCAACGCAGAAGGGCCGGGAAGAAAGCCGCGAAGACCACTTCCGCTGCCTGAATTGCGGCGCGAAATGGTTGCGCGAGACCGACAAGTGGGGCGTGGACCTGGGCTTCAAGCTCGCGCCCTGATTGGATTTCTCCGGCATTCGTACGACACGGGCCCCTTTATGGGGCCCGTTGCTTTTGGGGGCGCGGCAACCGGCTGCGCGAAAACCGGAAGCGTGCTTGCGGACCGGGAATTCGCGGCGTTTTCACTTAAGTTTTCTTGCTGCACGCCGTTGTGCAACGTGTCGGTGCGCCTGCATGAACGCGCCCAAGGAAACCGCAATGTCCGAGAAGATCATCAATGGATTTTCAGTGGTCGCATATGCGACCCAGCCCGAGGGGCGCATTCCCCCGCGTGCGTTTCTGGAGACCCGGCGTCTGGCTGTGAAGGCCGCCGCGCCGGCGACAACCGCCGCAACGGCGACAACCGCCGCAACGGCGACGAGCGCCGAAGACGTGGATATCGCCGCTGAGCAAGCCGCGCCAGAGCCCGAAAGCCTGGCGTTCGAGATTTTCCTGAGCCGGCGGTTTCGCAGCACGATCGAAGCAATGTCGGCTGCGCGCAACGCGCTGGATCGCGTGAAGTCGGTTGATGCGGACGGCGTGCCGGACCCGTTGCCCGAGTAGTGTCGACTCGCCCCCTGGCAATCGTCGCCACACGGCAGCGTCGAGCACACGTGGTCCGCGCCGCAGTAGGCGCGTCAGGTCAGGGTGCTGCGCATCAGGATCTCGGTCAGCGCCCGGGTGGGTTTGCCGGGCGAGGGGGCCGAGATGACGATGAATTCCACCGGTGGCAACGCGGGCAGGTTGGCCGCGCCCGCAGGCGCGGACAGGCCTGCGGTGGACAGGTGAGAAGGCTGCACGGTGATGCCCAACCCCGCGCGCGCAGCCGCCTGGCAGCCCGCGTAACTGGTGCTGGTGCAGACAATCTGCCAGCTGCGGCCGGCGCGGGCCAGGGCATCGAGCGCCAGCGTGCGCGTCACGCTGGGTTCGCGCAACAGGATCAAGGGAAGGGGCTCGTCGGGATCGACGCGCAGGCCCTCCTTGGCGCGCCACAGCAGCGCTTCCTTGTGCAGCGTCTGGCCGCGGCGGTCGCCGCGCCGGCGCTTGCCGATCATCACGTCCAGGCGGTTGTCGTCCAGCAGTTTATAGAGATCGCTGGTGACGCCGATGGTCAGGTCCAGCTCGACTTCGGGATGCGCCAGGCGAAATGCTGCCAGGACATCGGGCAGCGGACCCATCGCCAGATCGTCGGAAGTGCCCAGCCGGATCCGGCCGCGTAAACGGGGTGCGTCAAAGAGCCGCTCGGCCTTTTCGTGCGCGGCCAGGATGATTTCGGCATGCACAAGCAGGCTGCGGCCGTCGCTGGTCAGGGCGAGCGAATGCGTATCGCGCTGGAACAGGCGGCGATTCACGGCCTGTTCGATCTGGCGGATGTGTTCGCTGACGGTGGGCTGGGTCAGGCCCAGCCGGCGCGCGGCTTCGGTGAAGCTGGGCGCGCCGGCGGCGGCGGCGAAGGTCTTGAGCCAAAGCGGATTGAGCATGGGCGGATGCGGTCATAGGGATTTCCGATGACAGTTAAAGTACCCAGTGGCCTTCACGATGGCAAGGGCCGCGCCTATAGTGGGCGCAACTTTTTGATCACGCCTTTGCCATGCGCCGCTTCCTGCCCGACCAATTCACCCTCATCCTGATCGCCACCGTGGCATTCGCCAGCTTTTTTCCGGCCGTGGGCAAGGGCGCGACGTTCATGATGGTGGCGAGCAATGTGGCGATCTCGCTGCTGTTCTTCCTGCATGGGGCGCGGCTGTCCACGGATGCCATCGTGTCCGGCGTGAAGGACGTGCGCCTGCACGGGCTGATCCTGGCCTGCACCTTTCTGCTGTTTCCCGCGCTGGGCCTGGGATTGCGCGCGTTGTTTCCCGGACTGCTGACGCCGTCGTTGTGGCTGGGAGTGCTGTTTGTCTGCACGCTGTCGTCCACCGTGCAGTCATCGATCGCGTTCACGTCGATGGCGCGCGGCAACGTGCCGGGCGCGATCTGCGCGGCGACCGCCTCGAACCTGCTGGGCACGGTGCTGACGCCGCTGCTGGTGGCCGTGCTGCTGCATCGTCAGGGCGGCGGGCATGGCCTGGCCGACGCCGGCCGCATCCTGTTGCAGCTGCTGCTGCCGTTCGCCGTGGGCAGCCTGCTGCGGCCGTGGATCGGGGCGTGGGCGCTGCGCAATAGCCGCACGCTGTCCAAGGTGGATCGCAGCTCGATCCTGCTGGCGGTCTACACCGCGTTCAGCGAGGCCGTTGCGCAGGGCATCTGGCATGCGTTCCCGGCCATCGACCTGGCGACGATGGTGCTGGTGAACGCCTTGTTGCTGGGAGCGGTGCTGGCGATCACGACGTGGGGCAGCCGCAAGCTGGGGCTGAGCAAGGAGAACGAGATCACGCTGGTGTTCTGCGGTTCGAAGAAGTCGCTGGCGTCGGGCATTCCGCTTGCGACCGTGCTGTTCGGCACGTCGCAGATGGGCGTGGTGGTGTTGCCGCTGATGATCTTTCACCAAATGCAGCTGATGGTTTGCGCGGTGCTGGCGCGGCGTTATGCCGAGCGGGCGGAGCCGGGGCAGGTGGTGGCGGCGCGGGCGTAAAGCTGGGCGTAAATCGGGGCGCAAACCGAGGCGAAAACCCGGGCGCAATTCCTAACCCATTGCGCCGCGCCGAAATCGATCAGGCGTCCGCGTCCGCAGGATGGATCTTGCCCGCAGGCTGCCAGTAGACGCTGCCGTCGCGCTCGGTCACGTCCAGCACGGTGAGGCGACCGTTTCGACAGGGGCCGCCCACGCACAGGCCCGTGTCGGGCTGGTAGGTGGCGCCGTGGCGGGCGCACATGATGAGGTCGCCGGCGCGCGTGAAGAAGCTGCCTTCCCAGTCCAGTTCCACGCCGACGTGGGCGCAGCGGTTCAGGTAGCCATGCACCCGGTCCTGGTAGCGCACGAAGAAGGCGGTGGTGCGGCCCGCGCCATCGGTCACAGGCACCTTGACGCCCAGGCCGCCGTTGACCAGGACGCCGGCGGCGCAGACGCGGATTTCGGGGAGGGTGGGGAAATCCTGCATGGGAAGCCTGGAAATCAAAGGGTGCGATGTTCGGACAGGGGGCGCGGCTTGTCAATCCGCCGGCGCCGACCGAGCGCTTTCCTGCTGGCGGGTCCACATGCCGGCGTAGATGCCGCCTTGGGCCAGCAGTTGCGGATGGCGGCCGCGTTCGACGATGCGGCCGTCGGCCAGCACAATGATCTCGTCCGCGTCCGCCACCGTGGACAGGCGGTGCGCGATGATCAGCGTACTACGGCCCTGGCTGACCTCGCGCAGGTTGGCCTGGATTTCGCGTTCGGTATGGGTGTCGAGCGCGCTGGTGGCTTCGTCAAAGAGGAAGATGGCCGGGTTCTTGAGGATGGTGCGGGCGATCGCCACGCGCTGCTTTTCGCCGCCCGATAGCTTCAGACCGCGCTCGCCCACCATCGTGCCGTAGCCGTCCGGCATGGTCAAAATCAGGTCGTGGATGTGCGCAAGGCGTGCTGCGGCCTCGATTTCCGCATCCGTGGCGCCGGGCCGGCCGTAGCCGATGTTGTAGCGGATGGTGTCGTTGAACAGCACCGTGTCCTGCGGCACGACGCCGATGGCCGCGCGCACGCTGGCCTGCGTGACGTCGCGCACGTTCTGGCCGTCGATCAGGATGGCGCCGCTGTCGGTGTCATAGAAGCGGAACAGCAGGCGCGCGATCGTGGACTTGCCCGCGCCGGACGTGCCGACGACAGCCACGGTCTTGCCGGCGGGAATCGAGAAACTGACGCCCTTCAGGATGGCGCGGCGCGGGTCGTAGCCGAAGTGCACGTCGCGGAACTCGACCGCGCCGCCCGACACCTGCAGCGGCGTGGCGCCGGGGCGGTCCGCCACTTCGCGGTCCTGGCCCAGCAGCTCGAACATGCGTTCCATGTCGATCAGCGCCTGCTTGATTTCGCGGTAGATGAAGCCGAAGAAGCTGAGCGGCGTGTAGAGCTGCAAGAGGTACGTGTTGACCAGCACGAAATCGCCCAGCGTGTAGCGGCCCTCGGCGATGCCGTTGGCCGCCATCCACATCACCAGCGTCAGCCCCGTCGAAATGATGAGGGCCTGGCCGACGTTCAGGATCGACAGGCTGACCTGGCTGCGCACGGCGGCGCGTTCGTAGCGGGTGAGCGAGGCGTCGTAGCGCCGGGCCTCGTGTTCTTCGTTGCCGAAATACTTGACCGTCTCGTAGTTCAGCAAGCTCTCGATAGCCTTGGTGTTGGCCTCGGAGTCGGTTTCGTTCATCTGGCGCCGGAACTTGGTGCGCCATTCCGTCACGGCAAGTGTGTAAGCCATGTACAGCACGACGGTGGCCCCGGTGGCCAGCGCCAGCCAGCCGTCGAACATCTTCCACAGCACGATGCAGACCAGGCTGATTTCGAAGAAGGTCGGCAGGATGTTGAAGAGCAGGAACGACAGCAGCGTCTGGATGCCTTTGGTGCCGCGTTCGATGGCCCGGTTCAGCCCGCCGGTCTGGCGTGCGAGGTGAAAGCGCAGCGCCAGGCCGTGCAGGTGGCGGAAGATCTGCAAGCCGACCGAGCGGATCGCATGCTGGCCGACGCGGGCGAAGATGGCGTCGCGCAATTCCGAGAACAGCAGCGACAGCACGCGAGCGGTGCCGTAGGCCAGGATCAGGCCGAGCGGCACCGTCACCGTGCCGGGCGCGCCCTTGCCCAGTTCGTCCACTGCCTGCTTGTACAGCAGCGGCACGTAGACGGTTGCGGCCTTGGCGGCGAACAGGCACAGCAGCGCCGCCACGACGCGGACCTTCAGCCCGGTCCTGCCGGGCGGCCACAGGTAGGGAAACAGGGTGCGAAGCGTGGCAAGACCGCCGCCCTTGCCGGGCCGCGTTTCAGGAGAATTCATGTTCTGGATGCCGTGGTTGAGGCCGGCTCCGCCAGGGGAGCTAAGCCGTTTGCAGGGCATTATGGGGCACCAGCGGTACTATTTGAGGGATAACCCCTGGTTCGGGCGGGCCTGAACCGGGGGCTTGAAGTTGGTTTGGCGATACGGGCGCAGCACGTCGGGCCCGTTTCTTTCTCTTCCAATCGGGGGTCCGGCCGGCTGCTCCCCTGGTTGCGTGATCGGGCGCGTTTTCGCCGCGCCGGGGTCGCGTCGCTTGCTACGGAGGGTCTTATGGCGAAGGTACCCGCAGTGAAATTGAACGACGGAGGCAAGATTCCGCAGTTGGGCCTGGGGGTCTGGCAGGTGCCGGACGATCAGGCGGCCTCCAGCGTGAAGGAAGCGCTGGCGGCAGGTTACCGGTCGGTGGACACGGCGGCCATCTACGGCAACGAGGCGGGCGTGGGCGCGGGCCTGCGGTCAGCCGGCGTGGCGCGCAAGGATCTGTTCATCACCACCAAGCTCTGGAACGACAAGCACGGTTACGACGACGCGCACAAGGCGATGGACGAAAGCCTGGAGAAGCTGGGGCTGGCGTACGTGGACCTGTACCTCATCCACTGGCCGGTCGCGGGCAGCGAGAAGTTCCTGGACGCGTGGCGCGCCATGATCGAGATGAAGGAAGACGGCCGCGCGCGCGCGATTGGCGTGTCGAACTTCACGCAGGCCAACCTGGAGCGCCTGATCGACGCGTCCGGCGTCACGCCCGCCGTCAACCAGATCGAGCTGCATCCGGGGTTCACGCAGAACGCGCTGCGGGCCTTTCATGCACGGCATGGCATCGTGACCGAATCCTGGAGCCCGCTGGCACAGGGCAACATCACGAAGGAAAAGGTGATCCTGGACCTGGCGCAAAAGCACGGCAAGTCGCCGGCGCAGGTGACGCTGCGCTGGCATCTGCAGCACGATCTGGTGGTGATTCCGAAGTCCGTTACGCCGGAGCGCATCCGCGAGAACATCGACGTGTTCGACTTCGAACTGACGCCGGCGGAGATGGCCGCCATCGACGGCATCAAGGAAGGCCCGCGACTGGGCCCGGATCCCGAGAAGTTCGCGTAACGCAGACTGGACCGGACGGCTGCGCGGCGGACGGGGCCGCGCGGCTGTCCGCGGGCGCGTGCCGCCGCGACGTCTTGGGCTAGTGCTTGAGCGGGAACACCCAGTACCGCACGATGACCACGAGCAGGATGCTCAGGGCGGTCCATGACGCCCAATGCCAGGCGCCGGTGCCCAGCAGAGCCGCCAGCAGGCCAAAGATGCTGAGCGCGCCCAGCAGGATCGGCACGCCCCACACGAACAGGAAGCCTCGGCCGCCTTTACCCGTTGAATGGCTCATGCGGGCGTCCTTTGCGGGGCGGCCGCCGCCTGGTGCTTCTTGATGAGCTCGTTGATGCGCGCTTCGGTGGCGCGGCGCCGGGCCAGCCACAGATACAGTCCGCTCACCAGCACGACGATGGTGACAAGGTCCAGCAGCGCCCAGATGATCTTGAGCGGCAGGCCGCCGTAATCGCCGAAGTGCAGCGGCCGCGAGACTTCCAGTGCGGTCAGGTACCACGGCATCTTCGCCACGGTCGTCAGCGCGCCGGTCCGGCCGTCGATCAGCACGGGCGTGTTCAGCTTGGACGTCAGGGGCGTGTCGCCGCGCATCCATGCGATGAAGTGTTGCGGACTGCCGAAGGCGTTGCCGGGAAAGGAGATGAACGACACCTCGTTGCCCGGCATGGCCTTGCGCGCGGTGTCGGCCACCAGCTGCGCCGACGCGATTTGCGTGGGGATGGGCTGGCCCTTGTAGGGTTCCAGCACGCGGGGCAGTTCGGTGGATTGCCACAGGCGGAAGAGCGGCGTGGACAGCTCGTTGATGACACCAGTGAGGCCCACCACCAGCGCCCAGACCAGCGTCACGATGCCCAGCAGGTTGTGCAGGTCCAGCCATTTCAGGCGCGTCGAGCGCGTGGCGCGCACCGTGCCGAATTCCAGCTTCTTCATGAAGGGGCCGTAGAGCACGACGCCCGACACGATGGCCACGCAGAACAGCAGCCCCATGAAACCGAGGAACAACTCGCCGGTCAGGCCCGCGAACAGGTCCACATGCAGCGCCAGCATGATGCCCATGAACGAAAACTTGTCTTCGGTATAAAGCGGGCCGTCGAGCAGCACGTCGCCCGTGCGGGCGTCCATGCGGATCGCATGGCCCGAGGCCAGCCCGTCACCGGGCGTCTTGGCCATGCCGACGAAGACCTGCGGCTCGTCGGGGTCGAAGGACAGGTAGTCCACGACTTCGTTCGGGTACATGGCGCGCGCGTTGGCCACGAGCTTGTCGAGATTGGCGGGCGGGGTGTCTGCGGGCACCGCGGACAACGGCTTGCCGTCGTCGAGCCAATGCTCGATCTCGTGGTGGAACACGAGCGGCAAACCGGTCAGACAGATGATGAGCAGGAAGATCGTGCAAACCAGGCTGGTCCATTTGTGGACGAGATACCAGGTTTTGATAGTGGACGCGGCGGTCATGGCGGCATCGGAAAGCGGCTTGCGCGGCTTCTTTCAGGACAGTACGGGAAAGGAGCAAACAATATCACGAACAAGTTCGATTCTCGTAACGCTATTTGACCCTTTCGGCGACGAAGCTGGCCGTGGGGACGGAGCAAAGCGGGTTAAAAAGAAGGGTCAGATTTTTCCTTGCGGTATTCCCGAATCATCATGGAGCAGCGTTTTCTCAAGGTCCCGCGCAACGAGTCCGGCCGCGATTTCGCGGTAGGCGATGTGCATGGACATTTTTCGCGCCTGCAGCAGGCGCTGGACGAATTAGGCTTCGACCCCGCCCGCGACCGGCTGTTTTCCGTGGGCGACCTGGTCGACCGCGGGCCCGAGAACGAGGCCGCGCTGGATTGGCTGGCCAAGCCCTGGTTCTACGCGGTGCAAGGCAACCACGAGGACTACGCGATTCGCCACGTGCGCACCGGCAAGGTGGACGTGACGAACTGGCGCGGCTATGGCGGCGGTTGGTTTATCGACCTGCCCGCCGAGCGGCAGCAGGTGTTTGCCGAGGCCTTCACCCGGCTGCCGATTGCCATCGAGGTGGAAACGTCATCGGGCGCGGTCGGACTGCTGCATGCCGACTGCCCGGTGCTGTTCTGGCCCCGGCTGGAGTCCGCGTTGCAGGACCGCTACAAACGCACCAGCGCGGCGTGCCAGTGGTCGCGCGACCGCCTGCGCCAGATGGACCGCACCGGCATCCTGGGCGTGCGGGCGGTGGTGGCGGGGCATACCCCGGTGGCGTCGCCGCTTGCGCTGGGCAACGTGTACCACATCGACACCGAAGGCTGGAACGCCGGCTACTTCACGTTTCTGAACCTGGAATCCCTGCAGGCGTGGCCGCGTGAGGTCGTGACCGAAGCCGCGGCTGCCGAGTAGAGCGCGGGCACAACACAAAGCAAAAACGGGCGCCGAGGCGCCCGTTTTGCGTGATGCGCAGCCCTTACAGCGGCCGGGCGGTCACCGTGCCGGGGGCGGTCACGGCGCTGGCGCTTACGCCGGCCGAGTCGCCCGGCGCGGCTGCAGCAGGGACGGCTGGTGTCTGCATGCCGCCTGCAGCGGGCATGGCCTGCGCCTGCGGGACGGGGACGGCGTCTGCGCGAGGCACGGGGATCGGCATCAGCGGCGGCTGGATCGGACTGTCTTGCGGGGCCGCGGCGCCGCCGGGGGGCAGCGGCTTGACCGAGGTGTCGACGCCGTCGGTCGAGCGGTTATTGTTCAGGAAGTCGGTCAGCGCATCGCCGGAAGACAGGTCCAGCGAGGCCACGGCCTGGCCGGGCGGGAATTCGGAGAAATAGTATTCGCCGTTGTCGACCAGCAGGCCGTCGGGGCGCGGCGCCGGCTTGGCCTGCGGAACGTCCTTCAGGACCGGCTGCATGTAGTCCAGCCAGGTCGAGAGCGCCAGGCCGCTGCCGAACTCGTTGGTGCCCAGCGACTTGGGCTGGTCAAAGCCCATCCAGACGGTGGTGGCCAGCGTTTGCGTGAAGCCCGAGAACCAGACGTCGACGGCGTCGTTCGTGGTGCCGGTCTTGCCGCCGATGTCGTTGCGCTTGAGCACCTGATGCGCGCGGGCGGCGGTGCCGTTGACCGTGACGTCGCGCAGGATGTCGTCTATGACCCACGCCGTGCGCGGGTCGATGGCGCGCGCCTGCGCGTCGCCGGCCACAACGGGCTGGGTCTTCATCAGCACGTTGCCGGAGCGGTCCGTGACGTGGTCGATGAGGTAGGGTGTGACGCGGTAGCCGCCGTTGGCAAACACGCTGTAGCCATTGACGACCTGCAGCGGCGTGGCGCCGCCAGCGCCCAGCGCCAGCGGCAGCACGGCCGGCCAGCGCGACTTGTCAAAGCCGAAGCGCGTCAGGTAGTCCTGCGCGTACTGCGGCGAAATCGCCTGCAGGATGCGGATCGACACCATGTTCTTGGACCGCATCAACCCCTGGCGCAGGGTCAGCATGGGTTCGTACTTGTTGCCGTCGTTCTTGGGCTGCCAGGCCTTGGAACCGGTCTGCTCAGCCGTCAGCATGAAGGGCTGATCGGAGATCTGCGTGGCGGGCGTGAGGCCTCGCTCCAGCGCAGCAGCGTAGACGAACGGCTTGATATTCGAGCCCGGCTGGCGCCATGCCTGCGTGACGCGGTTGAAGTGGCCGCGGTTGAAGTCGAAGCCGCCGATCATGGCGCGGATGGCGCCGTCCTGCGGCACCATCGACACCAGCGCGGCCTGCAGCGCCGGCATGTTGATGATTTCCCAGTTGTCGCCGTTCTTGTGGATGTAGACCACAGACCCGCGGCGGATGCGCTGGGCATCGCTGGCCTTGGGATTGAGCGCGCGTGCGACCACCGCCAGTGCCTTCTTGTCCGAAATGGTGATGATGTCGCGCCCGCTGCGCGCCACGGTGACTTCGGTGGGGCTGGCGGCCAGCACGACGGCGGCAAGCAGGTCTTCGCTGTCAGGCGACTTTTCCTGCACGCCATCCAGGATCTCGTCGAGGGCCTGGGGGTCCTTTTCCACGTCGTCGGGCAGCTCGACCTGGTCTTCCGGACCCGGATAGACGGCGCGGCGGGTGTAGTCGATGATGCCGTCGCGCACGGCGCGGTAAGCCGCTTCCTGCGCCTTGGAATCGATCGTGGTGTAGACGTCGATGCCCGACGAGTAGGTGTTCTCCTGGAACACGCCATACATCAGCTGGCGGGCCAGTTCTGCCGGATAGTCGCCGTGCACCGCGAAGCCTCGCGTGCTGCTGCCGTCCGCGCCGCGGATCGTGATGCGCTGTTGCAGGGCCTCGTCGGTCTGCTCCGGCGTCAGGTAGCCCAGCGTCTTCATGCGGCCCAGCACGTAATGCTGGCGGATCTCGGCGCGCGGGTAATTGGTGATGGGATTGAAGCGCGAGGGCGCCTTCGGAATGCCGGCCAGCATGGCGGCCTCGGCCGGCGTCACCTCGGACAGCGGCTTGCCCAGATACGTGCGCGAGGCGGCTGCGAAACCATAGGCGCGATGGCCCAGATAGATCTGGTTCATGTAGAGCTCGAGGATCTGGTCCTTGGTGAGCTCGGATTCGATCTTGAACGTCAGCAGCAGTTCATAGAACTTTCGCGAATACGTCTTTTCCGACGACAGATAGAAGTTGCGCGCCACCTGCATGGTGATCGTGCTGCCGCCCTGAGACTTGGAACCCTTGACGATGTTGGTCAGCACCGCGCGCGCGACGCCCATCCAGTCGACGCCGCCGTGGCTGTAGAAACGGTCGTCCTCGGCCGCCAGCACCGCTTGCCGCATCACCGGGGGGATCTCGTCGAAACGCAGCACGTTGCGGTGCTCTTCGCCGTATTCGCCGATGAGCACCTTGTCCGCGGTGTAGATGCGCAGCGGCACGCGTGGCCGGTAGTCGGTCATCGCGTGCAGGTCGGGCAGGCTGGGCCACGCCAGGGCCAGCGCAAGGCCAAGCACGACGGCGCCGCACACGGCTGCGCCGGCGGCTGCGATGCCCGCTTTGACCAGGAGAGGTTTCCAGGGGAGGCCCGATTTGCCGCCCGGGTTGGCGGAGGATTGCTGGGGATTGCTCATTGCAGGCGATTCTAGGGCAGAACGCTATAGACCGCCCAGGGCGCAATAAGGTTTCGGTAACGAAATCTGCCCGCTTTTCATGGATTGAGCTTGCGTTCAGGTTTCTGGTGCGCCGGGGACGGATTGCAGGTAGCGCTGGGGCGGGGCCCCGAGCGCCCGATGGAACATGGCCGAGAAGGAGCTGGCGCTGCGGTAGCCGAGGTCTGCCGCGATGCGCGCCACCGGCACGCCCATCGACAGCCGGCACACCGCGTCAGCCAGCCGCACCTGTTGCACCCATTGCCGGTAGTTCAATCCCAATTCGGACTGAAACAGCCTGATAAGGGTGCGCGCGCTGGCGCCGACTTCGCTGCCCCAGTCCTCGATGCCGCGTTGCAGGCCGGGCCGGTCCAGGATTGCCGTGCAGATGGCCTGCAGGCGCCGGTCGCGCGGACAGGGAATCTGGATCGGCACGATGCGCGCGGCGGCCAGTTCCGCAAGGATCAGCGCGGCGATCTGCTCGACCCGTCCCCCAAGCGCGTAGTCGATGGGCTCGGCGGTCAGCGCGAGAATCAGTTCGCGCAGCAGGCCGCTGACCTCGATCACCTGGCACTCGGGCCAGTAGTCCTGGGCCGCGTCGGNNCGTGCGGCACGCTGGCCGGCACCCACAGCGCGCGCAGCGGCGGCAGGGCCCAGAAGCCGCTGGGCGTGGTGACGCGCATCACGCCTTCCACGGCATAGATGAGCTGCGCGCGCGGGTGGGTATGGGGACCCGTCTGCGCGCCGGGGGAAAATTCCTTGGCCATTGCCGTGACCACGCGCGGGCGGTGCTGGTAGTCCTGCGCGTTGATGCTGCGCGCGGGATCGGGGGCTGGGCGGACGACCATGGTGTCACTTCCGACAAAAGGATGAGGGGACGCGCGAAAGCGCATGACGCCTATTTTGTCATTGTGTTGGCAAAGGGGTTGTCACTTTCTCGACGAAAATTGGCAGATCGCGCCGGCGCCGGATTTTTACACTGAGGCCTGGCTCCGGCGTCTGGCCGGCCTGTCCATTTTCTT
>DMTA01000251.1 GCA_003454835.1 Achromobacter sp.
CGATGTGCTGGCCTTCGGCGCACGGCCCGCCACCGGCGTGCGCGCCTATCTGGCTGTGCATGGCGGGTTTGCGCTGACGCCGGTCATGGGCAGCGAGACCACTTACCTGCGCAGCGGCTTCGGCGGCTTTGAAGGACGCGCGCTGACCAAGGGCGACGTCGTCCCCCTGCGCTGCCCGCTGGCGCCGGACCGCGACGCCGCCGACTTGCATAAAGCGCTGTGGAACGTGCGCGTGTACCTGCCCGCGGCGCTTGGCAACAAGCAGCGCGAGTTCATCCGCTTCCTGCCCGGCGTCCACTGGCCGGAGTTTTCACAAAGCAGCCGCCGCGCGTTTTCGGAATCGGACTTCCGCATCAGTCCGCAGTCGGACCGCATGGGCTACCGCCTGCTCGGCCGGCCGCTCGCCATGAACCAGCCGCGGCAGATGCTGTCGGAAGCGGCCTGTTTCGGCACCGTGCAAGTGCCTTCGGGCGGCGAGGCCATCATCCTCATGGCCGACCGCCAGACCACCGGCGGCTATCCCAAGATTGCGCAGATCGCCACCGTGGATCTGCCCGCCCTGGCGCAATCCGCACCTGGCCAGACGCTGCGTTTCCAGCGGATCGAACTGGAAGAAGCGCAGCGCCTGGACGGTGAACGCGAGCGCGCATTTGCCCAACTGCACGCCGCGCTTGAACCGCTGCGCGCGCTGCTGGCCTAGAAAGGAATCCGTTATGACCACCCGCATCGACCTGAATTGCGACATGGGCGAAAGCTATGGCGCCTGGACCATGGGCAACGACGCGGCGGTGCTGCAATTCGTCAGCTCCGCCAACATCGCCTGTGGCTTTCACGGCGGCGACCCGGCCACCATGCGCAAGACCGTGGCCGCGGCATTGGCGCAGGGCGTCGCGCTGGGCGCCCACCCCAGCCTTCAGGATCTGGCCGGATTTGGCCGCCGCGTCATCCAGATCAGCCCGGACGAGGCCTATGACATCGTCGTGTACCAGATCGGCGCGCTGGCCGGCGTGGCCGCCTCGCAAGGCGCGCGGCTGCATCACGTAAAGGCGCACGGCGCCCTCTACAACATGGCGGCCAAGGACGAGCCGCTGGCAAAGGCCATCTGCCAGGCGGTCAAGGATGTGGACGCCTCGCTGATCCTGTACGGACTGGCGGGCAGCAAGCTGATCGACGCGGCGCGCGCCATTGGTCTGGCCTGCGCCAACGAAGTCTTCGCGGACCGCTCGTATCAGGACGACGGCTCGCTGACGCCGCGCACGCGCGCGGGCGCGATGATCGAAGACGTGGAGATTGCGGTGGCGCAGGTCGTGCGCATGGTGCGTGAAGGCCTGGTGCGATCGGTGGACGGCAAGGACGTGCCGGTGCAGGCTGACACGCTTTGCATCCATGGCGACCAGCCCAATGCGCTGGTGTTTGCCGATGGCATCCGACGCGCCCTGCAGCAGGCCGGCATCGAGGTGCGCACGCCGCCCCGCGGCTGAAGGCTGCTGTCGCGGGTCTCGGGGCAGATTCCCGGCGTTGTCCGGCCAGATGAACCCTAGACCGAATCCAGCGACGCCTCGCGGTAGGCGCGCAGGATCTCCGGCAGCACTTCCACCACATACCGGCGGGTCAGTTCCGCCGCACGGTCGAAATCGCGGCTGCCGAGCGCCTGGATGATGCCGTCGGTGTAGGCCGGAATCTGGTTGGCCTCGAGCGACTGCCGGGACAGCATGTAGCCCAGCGGTTCGATCTGTTCGTACAGCTTGCTGAGCATGCTGGTCAGCGGCGCGTTGCCCGTGTAGCGAGCGGCCGCCAGATAGAAGTCGCGCGACGCCGCGATGAAACCGCGCGCGTCCAGCCGGTCCATGGCCGCGACGATGGCCTCGTGCAGCGTGACCAGCTCGTCCACCAGCGGTCCGACGTCGGGCATTTCGGCGACCTGCCGGATGCAATACGCTTCCAGCTCCGCGCGCAGCATGTACAGATGGCGGATCTGGGTTTCGGTGTAGAGGGTGACCCGGAAGCCCTTGCGCTGGATGTGCGTCACCAGCCCGCTCAGCTCCAGCAGACGCATCGCTTCCCGGATGGGGCTGCGGCTGGTGCCGAAACGCTGTTCCAGTTCCTGTTCCCGTAACGGCTGCCCGGGCCGGATAGTGCCGTTCACTATCAACTCACGAATCTGTTCCTGTAGGAAATACGGAATCGTGGCGGGCGCTTTGACGTCCAATCGGCTCCCCTTCTACTGCGTATGCATGCTATGAGACCGTGACAAGATACTAGAAATCTCTTGAAACAGAAATAGAAATAAAGTTTCAGACGGCGCGAACGGCGACTCACGGCCCGCTATGGGCAGTGCCGGAAGGACAAATTTGACCGCGTTGCGCGCTCAGTCCCAGTCGTCGCGGTAGACGAACTTGGGCATCTGCCAGTTGAAGCGCAGGGCCATGAGGCGCATGGTCAGCCCTGCCGCCAACGCGATAGGCACTGAGGCGTTGGCCGACAGCCCGAGCGACATCGAGCCCAGATACAGCGCGCCGGTCACCAGGGACACGCTGGCGTAGAGTTCCTTGCGGAACAGCAGTGGAACTTCGTTGCAGAGCACGTCGCGCAGCACCCCGCCGGCGCACCCGGTGATCATGCCGCTGATCAGCACCACGGTGATCGGCAGCTGCATCATCTGCGCCACCTGGCAGCCGATGACCGTGAATGCGACCAGCCCCAGCGCGTCGGCCAGCAGGAACACGCTGCGCAGCCGGCGCATGACCGGGGCGATCAGCGCGGTCAGGATGGCCGCGCCGCCCGTCATCCACAGGTACTCGGGGTGGACAACCCACGTGAGCGGATAGTGCCCCAGCAGCACGTCGCGCAGCGACCCGCCGCCCAGCGCCGTCACGCACGCGATGATGCAGACGCCCATCCAGTCCATGTCGCGGCGCCCCGCCGACAGTGCCGCCGTCATGGCTTCGGCAACGATGGCGACCAGGTACAGCGTGTGCAGCAGGGCGGGCGACAGATCGGTAAACATAGGTGGGGTGGTAGCTTGGGCAGGTGCCATTGTATTGAGCCTTGCCCGCGGACGCGCCATTGCCTGCGCGCGCATCATCCCGTACCCTCAAACCTGCGTTGACAACGATCAACTCCGGTCTCGTTTCGCGGCGAGACAATGGAGACGTGCCCGACCGGGCGCTACTGGGCCAGGCAGCGCGGACGCGGTAGCCGCCCCTCTGGCCGTAACCGGGAGATTAGGTATGACCCAGCAAATTGGCCCCATCCTTCTGGCCACCGACCTGAGTGCGCGCGGCGACAGAGCCCTCGACCGCGCCCTGCAGTTGACCAAGGAACTGAACACCAAGCTGATCATGCTGCATGTCATGGAATCCCATGCCACGCCGCTCACCACACCCGTCTGGCGCCGCCTCTCGCCGGATCACAAGGCCCTCGTCGAACGCGAACTCGCCGAAGACGTCGCCGCGGCCAACGTTCCTGCCGAGGTCGTGGTCACCAAAGGCGACCCCGTCGCCAGCATCATGGAAACCGCCGACGCGTATGGCTGCTCGCTGATCGTGGCCGGCATCGCCCGCCAGGAAACGTTGGGCCGCCTGCTGCTCGGCACCACGGTCGAAAAGCTGGTCCGCCAGGCGCGCCAGCCCGTGCTGGTCGTCAAGAGCCGTCCTCGCCGGCCCTATCGCGACGTGCTGGTCGCCACCGACTTCTCGGATGGTTCGCGTCAGGCGCTGCGCGCCGCGCTGCAACTGGTGCCCAATGCGGACATCACCTTGTTCAACGCGTATGAAGTGCCGTTCCAGAGCGTCAGCAAGCCGGACGACGGTGTCGTCGACAATCTCTACCGAACCGCCGAACAATGCGCCGAGCGCTTCATCGCCGAAACGCCTGAACTGCCCAAGGGCCGTCCGACCAAGGTAGTGCTTGAAGCCGGTCAGCCCGAAACCGTGCTGTCCGATTACTCGTTCAACCACCGCTCCGATCTGGTCGTCACCGGCACCCACGGCCGGACAGGCATCCTGCGCACCGCCATCGGCAGCGTGGCCGAGCGGCTGCTGGAATCCCTGCCCAGCGACGTGCTGATCGTCCGGCTGAGCGGCGAAGAATAAATTTTCGGCCAGCAAAAAGGCGGCGCTTGTGCGCCGCCTTTTTTTGAGCAGTCCGTCGGCTACGCGTCGCCCTGCTTTTCCATGGTTTCGATCGTGCCGCGCAGCTTGCGCAACAGCACCAGTCCCGGCAGGGCAATGACCACGGTCAGCAGGAAGAATCCCGGCCATCCCAGGTAATCGACCAGCGGCGGCGTCAACGGGCCGGCCAGATAGGTGCGGCCAACGGCCGACAGTGCCGACAGCAGCGCAAATTGCGTGGCGGAGAATCGCTGGTGGCACAGCGCCATCAGCAGGCCCACGAAAGACGCCGTGCCCAGGCCGCCGCACAGGTTCTCGATGCCCACGCCGGTTGCCATCAGCCACAGGCTTTTCGGGCTGACCGCGATCAGCCAGTACGCCAGGTTCGACACCGCCTGCAGCAGGCCGAACGCCATCAGCGACCGGTACAGCCCCCAGCGCGACATCAGCGCCCCGCCCGCCAACGCGCCGAAGATGGTGGCCGCCAGCCCCAGCACCTTGTTCACGGTGCCGACCTCTGTCGGCGTGAAACCCGCGCCGCGGATCAGAAACGTGGTGGACAAGGCGCCGGCAAACGCGTCGCCCAGCTTGTACAGCACGATCAGCAGCAGCACCTCCATCGCGCCGCGGCGCATGAAGAACTCGCGGAGCGGCTCATTCACGGCCTCGCGAAGGGTGCGCGGCGGGCGCGCAACATGCTCGGGCTCGGGCGCCCACAGCGTGGCCAGCGCGCAAAGCAGCATCAGCCCGCCCATCACCATGTAGGTGTTGCCCCAACCTATCCACTGGTCCGCCATGATCAGCGCCAGGCCGCCGGACGCGATCATGGCAAGCCGGTAGCCCATGACCCTGACGGCCGCGCCAGCACCGCGCTCCTCCTTGCGCAGCACGTCCGTGCAATAGGCGTCGAAGGCGATGTCCTGCGTGGCGGACAGAAAAACGACCAGCACCGCCAGCGCCGCCAACGGCATCAGCGTGGACGACGGCGAAAGCATGCCCATCGCCAGGATCGTCAACGCCAGCAGCAACTGCGTCACGAGCATCCAGCCACGGCGCCGCCCCAGCACGGGCGGGGCGAACCGGTCGATGAACGGCGCCCAGAGGAATTTGATGGTGTAGGCCGCGCCGACCAGGGTGAGGAAACCGATTTCCTGCAGCGGCACGCCTTCGACGGTGGCCCAGGCCTGCAAGGTGCCGCCGGTCAAGGCCAGCGGCAGTCCGCTGGCAAAGCCCAGCACCAGCAGTGGGGCAACGCGCGGGCTGGTGTAGACGTTGGATACAGCGGTGATGACGATCTCCTGAATTGGCCGGCGGCGTCACAGGCGCTGGCCGCGGGCTTGCGGCATTTTAGGGCCTGTTGCCCGCGCCGTCAGGAGGATGCGTGTCGGAATGTCAGGGCGATGAATGTCAGGGCAATGAATGTCAGGGCGATGCAAAGCGATACACCGCCAGCGTGCTGCGCCAGCTTGGGAACATTCGCACTTCCTTGCCTTCGTTGAACGTGGCGCGCTCCAGGATGCGCACGCCCACTTCCCCGGCGAGCTGCTCGAAGTCGCGCAGCGTGCACAGGTGGATGTTCGGCGTGTTGTACCACTGGTACGGCATCTGTCCGGTCACGGGCATGCGGCCGCGCAGGATGGCCCAGCCGTGCGGCCAATAGCCGAAGTTGGGAAACGACACCACGCCGTAGCGCGCCACGCGGGCCATTTCGCGCAGGATGTGCTCAGTGCGGTGCATGGACTGCAGCGTCTGCGACAGCACGACGGTGTCGAACTGCTTGTCGTCAAAGAGCGCCAGGCCGTCTTCCAGATTCTGCTGGATGACCTCGACGCCGCGGCGCACGCAGGCGATCACGCAGGTGTCGTCGAGCTCGACGCCGGCTCCCTTGACCTGCCGGTGGTCGCGCAGGTGCGCCAGCAGCGCGCCATCGCCGCAACCCAGGTCCAGGACGCGGCTGCCCGGTTCGATCCAGCCGGCGATGCGTGCCAGGTCGGGCCGCAGCGCGCTGTGGGCATAGCGGGGAGTCACGGAAGTCATTCGGAACATCCTTCAATCGGGGCGGCGGCTTGCAGTCCCAGCTCGCGCGCGATGCGTTCGTAGTAGCCGCGGACCACCGCGTGATAGCGCGCGTCTTCCAGCAGGAAGGCGTCGTGGCCGTGCGGCGCGTCGATCTCGGCGTACGTGACGGGACTGCCGTTCTTGAGCAGCGCGCGCACGATCTCGCGCGAACGCTCCGGCGGAAAGCGCCAGTCGGTCGAAAACGACACCAGCAGGAAGTTGGACTGGGCGGGCGCCAGCGCACGGGCCAGATCGCCGCCCGTGGTGCGCGCCGGATCGAAGTAGTCCAGCGCTCGCGTGATCAGCAGATAGGTGTTGGCGTCGAAATACCGAGTGAACTTCTCGCCCTGATAGCGCAGGTACGACTCGACCTCGAACTCGACGTCGTAGCCGTAACGGTACGCACCGTTCTCGGCGGGTGCGCGCTGGGCGCGGCCGAATTTTTCGGCCATGTCGTCATCGGACAGGTACGTGATGTGGCCGATCATGCGCGCGACCGACAGGCCGCGGCGCGGCACGGTGTCCTGCGCGTAGTAGTCGCCGCCGTGGAAATCCGGATCGGTGATGATGGCGCGGCGGGCCACTTCGTTAAAGCCGATGTTCTGCGCGGACAGGCGCGGCGTGCTGGCGATGACGATGCAGTTGGCCACGCGTTCGGGCAAGGTGATGGACCAGCTGAGCGCCTGCATGCCGCCCAGCGATCCGCCCATTACCGCCGCGAAACGTTCGATGCCGAAGTGGTCCGCCACCCGCGCCTGCGCCCGCACCCAGTCTTCCACGGTCAGCACCGGGAACGCGGCGCCCCACGGCTTGCCGGTTTCGGGATTGAGGCTGGCCGGCCCGGTCGAGCCGAAGCACGAGCCAAGGTTGTTCACGCCGATCACGAAGAAGCGATTGGTGTCCACCGGCTTGCCGGGGCCCACCATGTTGTCCCACCAGCCCAGGTCGGTGGGGTTGTCCGCGGCTTGGCCCGCCACGTGGTGCGAGGCATTGAGCGCGTGGCAGATCAGCACGGCATTGGTGCGCTGCGCATTGAGCGTGCCGTAGGTTTCGACAGCCAGTTCGTAAGACGCGAGCGACTGGCCGCTAAGCAGGGGCAGCGGTTCGTCGAAACGAAGGAACGTGGGAGAGACGAGGCCGACCGAACCGGGATCAACGGTATCGGAAGTCGTGACGGTTGCGGGGACGAACCCGCTGGCCGAATCACCGGCCAAATGTTGGGCAGGAGTGGTCATACGGACCTCTTTAGCTGGATTTATTGGAAGGCGCCCGCAAGCGGATCAGGCAAATCGGCGCCGAAAATTGGGTAGTGCGGCAAGAATTCTAGCACTGCTACGTGCCGGCTTCCCAGGGCTCCTGTCCCAGATACTCGTAGCGCTCGGTGTTCACGCGCGACACGCGCCACTCCACCGGCTGGCGGTTGTAGGAAAACGCGATGCGCCGGATCTCCAGCAGCGGACTGCCCTCGGCCACGCCCAGGCAGCGCGCCTGCGTGCGCTCGGCCAGGCAGGTCCGCAGGCGCTCGTCGGTGGCGATGACGTTGACGCCGAACAGGTCCTGGTACAGGGCGTACAGCGTGCTGGTGCGCTCGCGCAGATGCGCCTCAAGCAGACCCGGAAAGCGCGATTCGGGCAGGCACACGTCGTCGGCCATGACCACGTCGCCGTTGAGCGACAGCACATTCAGGAACTCGAACACGTGGGCGCCGGCGGGCAGCTCCAGCTTTTCGCGCGCGACTGCTGAGGCCTTCACGCGCCGGAAGCGCAACAGCTCGGTAGTGGGATAGGACTTGCTGCCGTCCTGCCCGACGATGCGGAAGAACTTGAAGAAGTGATGGTTGCGCGTGTGCACCGCCACATAGGTGCCGCGCCCCTGATGCCGCACCAGGATATTTTCGGCGGCCAGTTCGTCGATGGCCTTGCGCAAGGTGCCGATCGACACGCCGAAGCGTTCGGCCAGATGCTTTTCCGGGGGGATCGCCTCGCCCTGCTTCCACTCGCCTTGCGCCAGCGCGGCAAGCACGGCCTGCTTGACCTGTTCGTACAAGGGACTGCCCAGGGGCACAGTCGGTGACAGGCTGGTGTTCATGGGTGCATCGCAAAAATCATGGACCTCCAGTGTAGCGGCGCGTCCGTCATCCGCTCAAGTCATGTAAGTCATCTATATGAGTTAGTTGACTTTGAAAAAAGCCAGGCCTAAGATTTCCTGGCCGTTGTGATCCGCGCCGCGTGCAGCACCCGGGCGGCGCCCCTGACTCAGAGAGGAAGACAATGATTCACGCCGTATTGCACGATGCGAAAGACACGGTGGCGGTCGCCGTGGTGGAGGGCCTGACCGCCGGAACGGAGCTGAACGCCTGGATCATGGATGAAGACAAGATCATCCATGTGCGCGCGTCGCAGGACATTCCCATCGGCCACAAAGTGGCGATGAAGGACATGGCCGTAGGCGACACCGTTTTCAAGTACGGCGTCGACATCGGCCGCGTGGTGGCGCCCATCAAGGCCGGCCAGCACGCCCACGTGCACAACATCAAGACCAAGCGCTGGTAAGCGCCCGTCCATCGCACAGGAACCCACCATGTCCATCATCACTGCCCAGACCACCTTCCAAGGCTATCGCCGCGACAATGGCCGCGTCGGCGTGCGCAACCACGTCATCGTCCTGCCCGTGGACGACATCTCCAACGCCGCGGCCGAGGCCGTCGCCAACAATATCAAGGGCACCCTGGCCCTGCCTCATCCTTATGGCCGCCTGCAATTTGGCGAGGATCTCGAACTGCACTTTCGCACGCTGATCGGCACCGGCTGTAACCCCAACGTGGCCGCCGTGGTCGTGATCGGCATCGAGGAAGGCTGGACCAAGCGCGTCGTCGACGGCATTGCCGCCACGGGCAAGCCCGTCATGGGCTTTTCCATCGAACTGCACGGCGACCACGACACGATCATGCGCGCGTCGCGCTGCGCCAAGGAATACGTGCATTACGCCACCGCGCTCACGCGCAGCGAATGCCCCATCGCCGACCTGTGGGTCTCCACCAAGTGCGGCGAGTCCGACACCACGTCCGGCTGCGGCGCCAATCCCACGGTGGGCAACGCGTTCGACAAGCTCTATGCGCTGGGCTCCACCCTGGTGTTCGGCGAAACGTCGGAACTGACCGGCGGCGAACACATCGTCGCCGAACGCTGCGCCAACGACGCCGTGCGCGAGCGCTTCATGTTCATGTTCGACCGCTACCAGGCCATGATCGACCGCTGGAAGACCAGCGACCTGTCCGAATCCCAGCCCACCAAGGGCAACATCGCCGGCGGCCTGACCACCATCGAGGAAAAGGCGATGGGCAACATCCAGAAAATCGGCAAGCAATGCCGGGTGGATGGCGTCATCGACAAGGCCGAAATCCCCGACGGCCCCGGATTGTGGTTCATGGACTCGTCCTCGGCCGCGGCGGAAATGGTCACGCTGTGCGCGGCCTCCGGTTACGCCGTGCACTTCTTCCCCACCGGCCAGGGCAACGTCATCGGCAACCCGATCCTGCCGGTCATCAAGATCTGCGCCAATCCGCGCACCGTACGCACGATGTCCGAACACATCGACGTGGACACCAGCGCCCTCCTGCAGCGCGAGATCGACCTGAACCAGGCCGGCGACAAGCTGCTGGAATGCATGCTGGCCACCGCCAACGGGCGGTGGACCGCGGCCGAGGCCCTGGGCCACCGCGAGTTCGTGCTCACGCGGATCTTCGAAAGCGCCTGACAGGCCTATCCGGCGCCGGCGCAACCAGGAGAATGCGCCGGCCGCCCTCGCGGCATCATCGCAGCATCAACGACAAGAACCTGCAGACCCGGGCGCAGTCCGCGGCAGCATAGGCGTACGCATTCCTACCCGGGCGTTAATCCCCAAGGAGGAAGACAGATGAGTAGCGAACCGCATTACCCCCTGCAAGATGCGCAGCGCCGTCGCCTGCTGGGCGCACTGGGCGCCGCCGGCGTCTGTGCGCTGGCCCCGTGGGAACGGGCGCTGGCGCAGAAAGGCGCATGGCCCGAGCGTCCCATCAACTACGTGGTGCCGTTTCCGCCGGGCGGCCTGACCGACGTGGCCGCGCGCCAGGTCGGCAAGGCGCTGGCGGACGCCGAACGCTGGAATGTGGTGGTCGAAAACAAACCGGGGGGCAGCGCCAACATCGGCGCGGCGCATGTGTCGAACGCCGCACCCGACGGCTACACCTGGCTGGCCATCACGCTGTCGCACGCGGCCAACGCCACGCTGTTCGCGGGCAAGGCCGGGTATGACCTGACCCGCGACCTGACGCCCATCGCGGGGTTGGCGTCCTCGCCGATCATGGTGGTCGTCAACGCCAAGAGCAACATCAAGACCATGGACGACCTGGCGCGCGCGGCCAAGGCCAAGTCGCTGTCGGCCGGCTCCAGCGGCAACGGCACGCCGCCGCACCTGACGCTGGCGCTGTATCAGAAGCTGACAGGCGTGCCGCTGATGCACGTGCCGTACAAGGGCGGCGCGCCGGCCATTTCCGATCTGCTGGGCAACCAGGTGGAGATGTCGTTCCAGAACGTGAACGCCGTGCTGCCGCACATCAAGTCCGGTAAGCTCAAAGCCATCGCCGTCACGGGTTCCAAGCGTTCGCCGGTGCTGCCCGACGTGCCCACGTTCGCCGAAGCGTCGGTCCCGGGCGTCGACGTCTACGCCTGGCAGGCCGTCGTTGCCCCGAAGAATCTGCCCGCCGACGTGCGCGACAAGCTGTCCGCCGCCCTGACCGCCGCCCTGAAAGATCCGGCGATCAGCAAGCCCTTCACCGACATCGGCCTGGAGGTCGTCGCCAACTCGCCCGAAGCCTTCACCAAGTTCCAGCAGCAGGAAAGCGCCCGCTGGAAGCAGGTCATCGAGACCGGCGGCATTTCCGTGCAATGACGCAACGCGCCCGGCCTCACCGGCCGGGCTTTTTCAAGAAGCATTATGACTCTTCACGCATCGCAAGCCTCCCAGACGCCCACGATCACCGGCATGCGCGTCGTGCCGGTCGCCGGCCAGGACTCCATGCTGCTCAACCTGAGCGGCGCCCACGCGCCTTACTTCACGCGTAACCTCGTCATCCTGACCGATAGCGCGGGCAACACCGGCGTGGGCGAAGTCCCCGGCGGCGAAAAGATCCGCACCACGCTGGAAGACGCACGCGCCCTGATCGCGGGCAGCTCCATCGGCAACTACCAGCACACGCTGAATCAGATGCGCCAGGCATTCGCCGGACTGGACAGCGCCGGCCGCGGCGCCCAGACCTTCGACCTGCGAGTGGCGATCCATGCCGTGACGGCGGTGGAATCGGCGCTGCTTGACCTGCTGGGCCAGCACCTGGGCGTGCCCGTTGCGGCGCTGCTGGGCGAAGGCGTGCAGCGCACGTCCGTGCAGATGCTGGGCTATCTGTTCTACGTGGGCGACTCCGCGCAAACGCCGCTGCCGTACCAGACGGCGCCCGACGCCGAAGGCTGGCTGCGCGTGCGGCACGAAAAGGCGATGACGCCCGAGGCCATCGTCCGCCTGGCCGAGGCGGCCCACGACCGCTACGGCTTCCAGGATTTCAAGCTCAAGGGCGGCGTGTTGCGCGGCGAGGAAGAAGTCGAAGCCATCCGCGCCTTGCACGAGCGCTTTCCGGAAGCGCGCGTCACGCTCGACCCGAACGGCGGCTGGCTGCTCAAGGACGCGGTGCGCCTGTGCCGCGACCTGCATGGCGTGATGGCCTACGCCGAAGACCCGTGCGGCGCCGAAGGCGTGTTTTCCGGCCGCGAAGTCATGGCCGAGTTCCGCCGCGCGACCGGCCTGCCGACCGCCACCAACATGGTCGCCACCGATTGGCGCGAGATGGCGCATGCGCTGTCCCTGCAATCGGTCGACATCCCACTGGCCGATCCGCATTTCTGGACGTTGCAAGGTTCGGTTCGCGTGGCGCAAACCTGCCAGGCCTTCGGCCTGACGTGGGGCTCGCACTCCAACAACCACTTCGACGTCTCGCTGGCGATGTTCACGCACGTGGGCGCCGCCGCGCCGGGCCGCGTCACCGCGATCGACACGCACTGGATCTGGCAGGACGGCCAGCACCTGACCCGCAACCCGCTGCAGATCCGCAATGGGTATGTCGAGCTGCCGCAGACCGGCGGCCTGGGCATCGAGCTGGACATGGATGCGATCGAACGCGCCCATCAGCTTTATCTGCAGCACGGCTTGGGCGCGCGCGACGACGCTACCGCGATGCAGTATCTGGTGCCAGGGTGGAAGTTCGACAACAAGCGGCCTTGCATGGTGCGCTGACCGGCACCGCGCCAACGGGTGACGGTGCAGAGCGCGGGGCGCGGGGCGGGGCGCCTACCTTGCCCCCGCAGCCTCCAGCGTATGGGACAGGCAATAGACTTCTGACCATGTTGGAGCATCGCCCGTCAGGGTGCGCATCTGCGCCGCGTTCAGGATGTCGCCGTCGCAGGCCGTCACCGCATTGATCGCATAGCCGTTGACGATGTAGATCCAGTCGGCCACGCGGTCTTTTCCGCCGCGTATTTTTTGTTCCGTCGTGGCGTTCAGTGACGGCGTGTCCGTCACGATCAGATGCGCGCCGGACAATCCGGGCTGCGCCGCCGCAGCCGCCGCATGCGCCTTCAGATACGCCCGCAGCGCTTCCTCCGACCCCGGCAGAGGGGACAGGCGAATCGTCAGCGCATATCTGGCCAGGCCGCCGCCGGCGCTGTCGACCACGCGGCATTGGCTGCGGATCATGTTGCGATGCTGCGGCATGAGCTTCGTGGACCACGGGGTGGGCGCGTTGAGCCGTTGAAGGTAGCCGGGCGAGACCAGCGTCTCGTAGGCGTCCAGCTCGTACATCACAAAGAATCCATCGCCGCCATGGGCGCTTGTCCAGCGCGTGCCACGCAGAAATCCGGGAACCCCCATGCGCTCCGGGAAGTGCTCATGGGTATGCCAGTCTTCAAACTCTGCGCGCCAAGCCGGCGCAATGTCCCACCACATTGCGATCGCCGCTTTTCCGAGCATGCCCATGGTCAGTTCTTGGCCCGCAAAGCGGCAAGTTCCGCGGTGACCTGCTGCATGACGTCGGGCCCGATTTCACCCGCGAACTTGTCCACCACCGGTTTGACTGCGCCGCGCAGGCGCTCGACCGCTTCAGGCGTCAAGGTATTGACCTGCATGACCTTGCGCAGATCGTCGATGGCGACCGCTTCCTTGGCTTGCGAGATCCGCCGTTCTTCCACCTTGGCCTCGGCGGCCGCTTCCAGAATGATCTTGCGCTCGGTCTCCGACATGCTGTCCCACGTCTTGCGGCTCATCAGGAACGGCATGCCTGTGTAGATATGGCGCGTCAGCGACAGGTATTTCTGCACTTCGGCAAACTTGGCGGACAGGATCACGCCCACCGGATTGTCCTGGCCGTCGATGGCCTTGGACTCCAGTGCGCCGTAGACTTCGCCGAACGTCATGGGCACCGGATTGGCCCCCAGCGTCTTGAACATGTCGATGTAGACGGGGGCGGCAATGACGCGCATCTTCAAGCCCTGGAGGTCTTGCGCTTGCGCGATCGGGCGCTTGCTGTTGGTCATGTTGCGAAAGCCCAGGTCCCAGATGCCCAGGCCAATCAGGCCGTGATCGGACAGGCCATTCAACAGGCGCTGTGCAACGGGTCCGTCCGAGACCGCATAGGCCTCGCGAGCGTCGTTGAACAGGAACGGGAGGTCAAAGACCATGAACCGCTTGTCGATGCCGGCCAGCAGGCCCGTCGCCATCGACGTGAAATCCAGCGTGCCGCCGCGAACCGCCGACAGGTTTTGCGGATCGCCGCCCAGCACCGCATTCGCGTAGATCGACACCTTCATCTTGCCGCCGCTTTTTTCCGCGACAAGATCGGCAAATTTCTGCGCGCCCTGCCCAAGGGGATGGTCCGCAGCCAGGCTGAACGCGAACTTCATCGTGCGCGCCTTGATGTCCTGCGCGGCAGCGGTTCCAGCGACTGCAAGGCAGGCAAGGACAGTCGCCGCCGCATTCACGGCGATATGCAAGCACGTTTTCTTTGAATTCATCACAAGCACCTTCCTCGGTTGTCGTTGGCAAAGGTCCGGTTGATGCAGCTACGGCGGCGGGCCCATCGTGTAAATACCCGGCTGCGAGCATAGGGCATAATTTTGAATCCCGTTCAAAATTTGATCGAATTCAAAAATTGAACGATTCACGGATGGCCACCCGGAGAGCGCGATGAGCGGAGCAATCGAAAAGACACTGGCGTTGCTTGAATATCTGGCTGCCCATCCGGACGGCGCGAACCTCGCCGACATTGCGGACGACCTGCACCAACTGCGCAGCGGATGTCACCGGACCCTGCATGAACTGATGAAATTCGGCTACGTCCGGCAGACGTCGGTGCGGGGCGAATACGCGCTGACGACCAAGCTTGCGTCGATGGGTTTAAGTTTCCTGAGCCGGTCTGGCGTGATCGACATCGCCCAGCCGGTGATCGACCGTTTTGCCTCGGCAACCGGCGAACTCGTGCGCCTGGCCATCGTCGACGGCAAGCGCTTGACGCTGGTGGCAAAGGCGCAAGGCGCGAAATCCGGGCTGCTCTACGACCCGGACATGGGCATCGACCTGCGCCTGTCGTGCAGCGCGGCCGGCCACGCGTGGTTGATGACGTTGCCCGAAGACCAGGCCATCGCCTGCGTGACGGAACAGGGGCTGGGAAAACCGCGGGACTTCGGACCGAATGCGCCCACGTCGATCCGCGCGTTGCTGGCCAGCCTGGACGCGCACCGGCGGCGCGGCTACAGCATTCTGCAAGACGTTTACGCGGCCGGCATGAGCGCGATGGCGGCGCCCATCCGGCTTCCCGGAAAACAAAGCACCGGCGTGCTGGTGGTGGCGGGGCCGTCGCAACGCTTGACCGTCAAAGCCATGGAGAAATTCGGACCGGCGCTGCTGCGCGCGGCAAGTGAGCTGGCGCAGGCCGGAGATGCCTCGCCGCTGCTGCGCTCGGCGCGCGTGGGCACCTGGGGAAATGGCCCCGCGCAGGGTGAAGACCCGCCGGCGGATTAATCCGCGGACGCCTCGTCTCCTGAGTTGCGGCCCTGCATCGGAAAGCGCGTCCTGAACATCGGCGACGCCAGGCTGGCCAGCGCCAGTTCCTGCGCAGCCGCCAGCAGGTCGGGACCCAGCGCCTCCATCCGCGCTTCGGTCAGGCGCATCGCCGGACCGGCGATGCTCAATACGCCAATGGCCGCTTCGCCTTTGCGCTGCACGGGCGCCGCCATGGCGGTCATGCCCGGCGCGAACACCTCGTTGATCATCGCGAAGCCGCGCTTGCGCCCGGCCTGAAGCATCTTGGTCAGCGCGGCGATGGTGGTGGGGGCGTTCGGACCGTATTCCTCCGGCGAGCCGAAGCCCTGGCGTGAGACCAGATCCAGCGCGCGTTCGTCGGTCATCGTCAGCATCCACGCGTGGCCGGAGGCGCTGCACGACAGCCTGGCTTCGGATCCCATCTCGGGGTCGTAGCGCAGACCGTGACGTGCGCCCTGCGCCTTCGCAACCCAGGTCAGCCGCTCTTCGTTATCCACGATGGCGAGCCGCACCAGTTCGCCGGAGATGTCCGCGAGGCGATCCACCAGCGGCTGGGCGATGTCGACGATGCCAGTCGCCGCCAGATAGCTCAAGCCGATCGAGGCGACTCGGGCCGTCAGCGCGTAGTCGCCGTGATCCCGTATCTGGCGCACATAGCCGCAGCGGCATAGGTCTGTCAGCAGACGGTGCGCGGCGCTCTGCGGAATTTCCAATTGCTGGGCAAGGGAAGCGAGGGGCACGCCTTCGGGTCTGGAGGACAGGTACTCCATGACGGCGAGCGCGCGTTCGAGAACTCCGGCCATGTCATCTCAACAAGTTTGTGGGGTGATGGATGATAACCCTAGGTGGAAAACTATTCCACTCGGAATTACATTCCACTACCGAGTCTTGCCAGACATCGAAAAAATTCCAAATAACACCGGAGACAACGATGAAGACCAGCCTTTTCCGCTTGGCATTGACGGCCGCACTGTGCGCAAGCGCCATGACGGCAGCCGCGCAGGACATCCAGGAACGCACGATACGCTTTGGCCACCTGAACAATACCGATCACCCCGTCAGCGCCGGCGTGCAGAAGTTCACGGAACTGGTGGCGGCCAAGAGCGGCGGCAAGCTGAAGGTGAAGGAATTCCCCGCCTCGCAGCTTGGGAACGAAATGCAGCAGCAGTCCGGGCTGCAGGGCGGCGTGCAGGAGATGTCCGCGCCGGCCTCCACGTCGCTGGCGGGCATCGTCAAGGAATTCGGGCTGATCGATCTGCCGTTTTCCGTGACGGACTTCGGCCAGGCCGACGCGCTGCTGGACGGCCCGCTGGGGCAGGCGCTGATCGCCAAGCTGCCCGAAAAAGGTCTGGTCGCGCTGGGATTCTGGGATCTGGGCTTTCGCAACGTGACGAACTCCAAGCATGCCATCGGCAAGCCGGAGGATCTGGCGGGGTTGAAGATCCGCGTGATTCCCAACCCCGTCTTCCTCGACACGTTCAAGGCCTTCAAGGCCAATCCCGTGCCGATGCCCTTTGCGGAGCTGTACGGGGCGCTGGAATCGCGAGCGGTCGACGGCCAGGAAAATCCCTATTCGGTGATCCTGTCCAACAAGTTCTACGAAGTGCAGAAGTACGTCAGCGCGACCAACCACGTGTATGCCGCGAACATCGTGCTGGTCAGCAAGAAGTTCTGGGACAAGCTGTCGCCGGCCGAGCAGAAGATCCTGCAGGAGGCGGCCATTGAGGCGCGCGGTTACCAGCGCAAAGTGAGCCGGGCCGCCGCCCAGAAGGCCGTGACGGAATTGCAGGCCAAGGGCATCCAGTTCAACACGATCGAACCGGGCGAAAAGGCCCGCATGCAGCAGGTCGTCAAGCCGGTGATCGAGCACTTCACCAGCAGCTACGACCCTGCGATCGTGAAGCTCTACAACGACGAACTCGCCCGCATCCGCAAGTAACCCGCACCGGCATCCCCATCATGAAGATCCTTGTCCTGCACGGCCCCAACCTCAACCTGTTCGGCCGCCGCGAGCCGCACATCTACGGCACCACGACGCTCGCGGAGATCAACGACCGCCTGGCGTCGCTGGCCGCGGAACTGGGCGTCCAGTTGTCGACGCTGCAATCGAACCATGAGGGCGCGTTGATCGACTTCCTGCACGAGAACATCGACTCGGCGCAGGGCGCCCTGGTGAATCCCGCCGGGCTGACGCAGCACGGCGTGCCGCTGCACGATGCCATCAAGGCCATGCCGTTTCCCACGCTGGAAGTGCACATGTCGAACATCGCCGCGCGCGAAACCTGGCGTGCGCATTCGATCATTTCGCCCGCAGTGCGCGGCACGGTGCAGGGGCTGGGGCCCCAGTCCTATCTCACGGCCTTGCGCGGCCTGGTTGGCCTTTTGCAGGACGCCAAGGCATGAGACGGGCTCACGTGCATCCGAAGCCGCAAGGAGGCTGGCCATGGTCGCCATAGACAGGTTCATCGGCGCCGTCTGCCGCGTGCTGGAGTTCGCCATCGCCTTGCTGCTGGCGGCGATGGTGGTGCTGGTCTTCGGTAACGTCGTCGCGCGCTACGGCTTCAATTCCGGCATCACGCTGTCGGAAGAGCTGTCGCGCTGGATGTTCATCTGGCTGACCTTTCTGGGCGCGGTCATCGCCCTGAAAGAGCGCGGCCACCTGGGCATGGACATGGTGGTGGCCAAGCTGCCGACGGCCGGCAAGAAGATCTGCCTTGTCGTGGGGCAGGTTCTGATGCTTTACATCGTCGGCCTCATGTTCAAGGGAAGCTGGGATCAGGCCGTGATCAATGCCGACGTCAGCGCGCCCGTGAGCGGATTGCCGATGGCCATCGTCTATGTGTCGGGGTTGGTGTTCTCCGTCATGGCGGGCCTGATCATCGCCATGGACCTGTACCGGGTGCTGGCCGGCAAGCTTCAGGACCAGGATCTGATCATGGTGCAGGAATCCGAAGAGGCAGTGCAGCTCAAGCAGATTCTCGAGGATGCCGGCAACGGCGCGCCGGGGAGAAGCGCATGACGATCGCCGTGTTCATCGGATCGCTGCTGGGGGTGATGGCGCTGGGCGTGCCCATTGCCTTTGCGTTGCTGGCCAGCGGCGTGGCGCTCATGTGGCATCTGGATATCTTCGACGCCCAAATCCTGGCGCAGAACGTCATTGGCGGCGCGGACAGCTTTCCGCTGCTGGCGGTGCCGTTCTTCATGCTGGCCGGAGAAATCATGAACGTGGGCGGGCTGTCCCGCCGCATCGTCGATCTTGCGCTTGCGTTGGTCGGACACGTGAAGGGCGGGCTTGGCTACGTCACGATCATGGCGGGCTGCCTGCTGTCGGCGCTGTCGGGATCGGCCGTGGCGGACGCCGCGGCGCTGACGGCGTTGCTGCTGCCCATGATGGTCAGCGCCGGCCACAAGAAGCAGACCGCGGGCGGCCTGATTGCCGCGACCGGTGTGATCGGGCCGGTCATTCCGCCCAGCATCGGCCTGGTCATCTTCGGCGTGGCGGCCAATGTGTCCATTTCCAAGCTGTTCATGGCGGCGATCGCGCCCGGTCTGATGATCGGGGGCGCGTTGTGGCTGACCTGGGCGTGGCTGGTCCGGCGCGAGAAGATCGTGCCGCCGCCGCGCAAGTCTCCGCAGGAAATTGCCACCGCGTTCCGCAAGGCGGTCTGGGCGCTCATGCTGCCGGTGATTATCCTGGTGGGGCTGCGGATGGGCGTCTTCACGCCGACCGAAGCCGCGGTGGTCGCTGCGACCTACGCGCTGCTGGTGTCGACGCTGGTGTATCGCGAGCTCAAGCTCAACCAGCTCTATGCGGTGTTCGTGTCGGCGGCCAAGACCAGTGCCATCGTCATGTTCCTGATTGCCGCCGCCATGGTCAGCGCGTGGCTGATCACCGTGGCCGATCTGCCGTCCAAAGTGGTGGACATGCTGCAGCCTTTCATGGGCAACAAGATCCTGCTGATGGCCGCCATCATGGTGCTGGTGATGGTGGTGGGCACCGCCATGGACATGACGCCGACCATTCTGATCCTGACGCCCGTGCTGATGCCCGTGGTGCGCGCGGCGGGCATCGATCCGGTGTATTTCGGCGTGCTGTTCATCATCAACAACTCGATCGGCCTGGTCACGCCGCCCGTGGGCACCGTGCTCAATGTGGTGGCCGGCGTCGGGAAGATGAAGATGGACGACGTGACCCGCGGCGTTCTGCCGTTTATGGCGGCCGAGTTCTTAGTCATGTTCCTGATGGTGGCCTTTCCGGCCCTGGTGATCATTCCCGCGCGCTGGTTTGGCGGGTAGGCGCCAACGCGCCTCCCGCGCCGCCTGCCGGCGCACTGTGAAGCCTGACTTATTGGAGATTTTTCGCAATGTCCGATCTTGCTCAATATCGGCGCCCCTTCTGGGACACCCAGCCGGGCTACCGTTTCGATCCGTATGGGTCCACTCGTTTGCGCTCGCCGAACGAACCGCTGATCGTCGTGCCGCAGACGCTTTCGGAGGTTACGGGACCGATGTTTGGCGGGGCGTTCGTCAAACAGGGCGATAACGACCTGACCCGTGTGTCGAACGCTGAGGCCATCGGTGAGCGCATTATCGTGTCCGGCCGGGTGCTGGACGAGAACGGCCGGCCGGTGCCCGACGCGCTGATCGAGATCTGGCAGGCCAATGCCGCTGGCCGCTATCTGCACAAGCGCGATCAGCACGATGCGCCGCTGGATCCGAACTTCAGCGGCGAAGGGCGAACGGTCACGGACGCGCAGGGGCGCTACCAGTTCAAGACGATCCGGCCAGGGGCGTATCCGTGGGGCAACCATTACAACGGATGGCGACCGCAGCACATCCACTTTTCGCTGTTTGGCCGGGCCTATGCCACGCGTCTGGTCACGCAGATGTATTTCCCCGGCGATCCGCTGCTGGAGTTCGATCCCATCTTCCAGTGCGTGCCCGACACGAAGGCGCGCAACCGGCTGATTGCCGCGCTGGACTGGGAGACCACCGTGCCCGAGTATGCGCTGGGCTATCGCTTCGACATCGTCCTGCGCGGCCGCAACGCCACGCCCATGGAGTAACGCATGCTCTATCCCACCAGTTCACAGACTGTCGGTCCCTATCTGCACATCGGGCTGTCCGGGTTGAACCGTGACGATCTGACGGCAGGTTGCAGCGACCTGGGCGCGATGCCGGTCGTCATCGAAGGACGCGTGATCGATGGCGAGGGCAATCCCGTGCCGGACGGCATGATCGAGATATGGCAGGCCGATGCGCGCGGTGTGTACGGGCATCCGGACGACCCCCGGCATGACGAGGGCAGCGCGGGCTTCGGCGGCTTTGGCCGTGTGGCCACGCAGCCGGACGGCGGCTTTCGTTTCACCACGATCAAGCCGGGGCGTGTGCCCGGGCCTGACGGACAGCAGCAGGCGCCGCATCTGGTGGTGTCGGTCTTCATGCGCGGCCTGCTCAAGCATCTGTCGACGCGGATGTATTTCCCGGATGAGGCCCGCGCCAACGAGGCGGACTGGATCCTGGCCAAAGTGCCTGCCAGCCGCCGCGGCACGCTGGTGGCGCAAGCGGCGCAGGCGGGCGTTCTGCGTTGGAACATCATCCTGCAGGGCTCGGACGAAACCGTGTTTTTCGACATCTGATCCGGCGTGCGACGAGGTCTACACGATGAGCAACCTTTCCGGCCTGACCGAAACCGTCTATTCGGATGATGCGATCCTGTCGTTGTTCTCCGGTCCGGCGACCATCGGCCAGATGCTTGCCGTGGAGGCGGCCCTGGCGCGCGCGCAGGCGCAATGCGGCGTCATTCCCCCAAGCGCCGCCAAGGCCATCGATGAGGTCTGCCGGGGCGGCCAGGTCCTTGACATGCTGGACATGGACGCCATCGCCACCGCCGCGGTGGCGGCGGGCAACGTCGTCATCCCCTTCGTCAAGCAACTGACCGCGGCCGTCGCGCGCGTGGATGCCGAAGCTGCCCGCTACGTGCATTGGGGCGCGACCAGCCAGGACATTCAGGACACCGCGCTCGTCTTGCAGCTGCTTCAGGTGGTGATCAGGCTGGACGCGGGGCTGGAGAGCGCAACGCTGGCGTGTGCGCGGCTGACTGGCGCGCATCGGGACACCATCATGGTCGGACGCACGTGGCTGCAGCATGCGTTGCCCACGACATTCGGCGCCAAGACGGCGGGCTGGCTGGAAGCCCTGGAACGCAGCCGGCTGCGCCTGCGGCAGGACGCGTCTCAGTTGGCGCT
>DMTA01000264.1 GCA_003454835.1 Achromobacter sp.
CGATCTGGGGTTTTCCAGCAGTGGGCATCTGGGGCGGCTGCTGCGCGCCGTGGGCGCCAGGGAAGACGACGAATCGGGGTGGGGCGCGCAATAGCGACGGTTCGGGGGCGGATGGCGGACCTGCCGATCAGCCCTCTCTGCCGAAACCGCCCGCCGCCCATTCGGACGCTCGCTGCACGTTCAGCTTGTACGTCGGCGGCACGCGGATCTGCGCGAGTTGATCGCCGAATTCGTCGTAGGCGCTGAGCGTGGCATAGGGCTCGTCCTCGTCGGGCACGATGTCCAGCTTGATGGTCAGGCGGCCATCGTCGGTGTCGATCTTTACGCTCTTGTGCAGCGTGGCGTGCAATTGCTGTTCGTGCCGGCGCAGGACCTCGTTGGCGGTCTTGACCAGCGTGATGAAGGCAGGCGAGTCGAGCGGCTTCGGGTTTTTCTTGTCGCGGCCCATGGTCCAGGGGCCCACCAGGGCGGGTTCGGCCTCTCCGTCCTTGGTCATCTCGACAGCCCAGCCGTCGTCGTCTTCGTTCTTGATGACGCGCGCGGTCCAGCCGTCGTCGCGCCAGAGCCTGGCTTCCTGTTCCTTGGGCGCGTCGGAAATATCGGTGTCCGGCGTGGAAGTGTCGTTCACTGCGGTACTGCTCCTGGATTCGTTGATGCGCGGCGATGACGCCGCGGGCCTTGAGGGCGACCCAGCACTGTAGCCTACTGCGCGGGCAGGGCGGGTGGCACGGGTGGCACGGTTGTCACGCAGGCCGGGGTGCGGCGCGGCGATTGCGCCCGTAGGCCTTGCGGTGCTGGCTAAACCGCGCACGATGCGGCCCAGGCGCGAAACTGCGTAAGCTCGGGCGACGGCCTGCGGTAATCCTCGGGCGGCAGCACGAAGTAATAGCTTTGCGCGCCCAGATCCACGGTCAGATCGAACGGCGCAACCAGCCGGCCTTCGTCCAGTTCCTTCTGCACCAGCGGCTTTTGCGCGATGGCCACGCCATAGCCTTCCAACGCGGCCTCGTAGGCCAGCGCGGACGACTCGTAGCGCAAACCGCGCGACACATCGATCTCCGTCAGGCCGGCCGCCCGCAGCCAGATCTCCCAATAGTCGGGCCGCGCCAGCGTATGCAGCAGGATCTCGCCTTTCAGATCGGCGGGAGTGCGCAGCCGGGCGCATTTGTCGGGGATGCACACCGGCAGCAGTTCATTGACCATCAACTTGTAGCTGACAAGGCCCCGCCAGCGGCCATCGCCCATGCAGATGCCGGCGTCGACTTCCTCGCGCTCGAAGTCCGGTGCGTCCACGGCCGTGTGGAGCTTGACGTCGATGTCGGGATATTGGCGGTGAAACCCGGAAAGGCGCGGCAGCAGCCAGCGCATGGCCACGCTGTGCGGCGCCTTGATAACGAATTGGCGCCGGCGTGAGCGCTCGCCCAGTTCGGACGTCGCGCGCTGCAGCCCGCCGAACAGGCGCGCGATATCGGCGTGATACCCCGCGCCCATGGTGGTCAGCACGATACGGCGGTGCTGGCGCAGGAACAGCCGAAGTCCCAGATGCTCCTCCAGCAGGCGGATCTGGCGGCTGACGGCGGCGGGCGTCACGCTCAGTTCCTCGGCCGCGCTGGTGATGCTGCCCAGGCGGCCGACGACCTCGAAACAGCGCAGCGCATTGAGCGGGGGCAGGGCGGTCATCGCGGCGGTTCAGTTAACAAAAAGTTAAGTGTGCCATAGATAAAGTCGTTTGAACCCTGATGTCCAAACGCCCAAGATGGCACGGCCGCCCTGACTTCGCGGTGCAAGAACAGCCACAGAACAGCCAAAAGAAACAGCCATAAGGGGAAATCCATGTTTAGAACATTGGCTCGACGGATTGGAATCGCCGCCCTGTGCGGTGCCGCAGTGCTGGCCGGACCTGCAACGGCGGCCGACTACCCGCAGCGGCCCGTCAGCATCGTGGTGCCGACCACGCCGGGCGGCACCGCCGACATCCTTGCCCGCCTGATCGGCCCGCGCCTCGCGCAGCGTTGGGGCCAGGCCGTCGTGGTGGAGAACAAGCCGGGCGCGGGCACGCTCATCGGCGCCGACTATGTTGCCCGCGCCAAGCCCGACGGCTACACGCTGATGCTGACCTTCAATGAGCTGGCCACGCTGCCGGCGTTGAATCCCAATGCCAAGCTGGATGTCGAGAACGGCCTGGCGCGCATCGGCAAGATCGGCAGCCTGCCGGTCCTGGTGCTGACACGGCCCGGCATCGACGATGCCGATCTGGCCACGCTGATCAAACGCTTTCGCGCCGAACCGGGCAAATACACCTACGCGTCCAACGGCTCGGGATCGTCGCTGCAACTGTTCACCGAGATCTTCAAGCGCGAGGCCGGCGTGGATGTGATGCACGTGCCTTACCGGGGCGCGCTCGAGGCGTCGATGGCCGCTATCGGCGGTGAGGTCGATCTGCTGGTGCAGTTCGCGTCCGGCAACGTCATCAACCATGTGAAAGGCGGCAAGCTCAACGCCTACGCCGTGGCGTCGCCGCAGCGTCTGGAAGCGCTGCCCGCCGTGCCCGATGCCCCCGAGGCCGGTTTGCCCGGCCTGCGCCTGGAGGCCTGGTACGGATTGTTCGCGCCCGCCGGCCTTCCCGACGACATCAAGCTGAAGATCAACCGCGACCTGAACGAGGTGCTGGCCGAGCCCGCGATCCAGGAACGCTTGAAGGGCATCAATCTGCTGGTGCAGCCGGGCACGCCGGCCGAATTCGATACGTTCTTTCGCGCCGAATATGCCCGTTGGAGCGCATTGATTCGCTCCCTCGGCATCAAGAGCAGCGAATAAAAGCAGCGAATGAAAGCAGCGAATAAGACTACCGGAGTCACACTTGACCTACGATCCCAGCACCCACACCGCGCTGACGTTTCATGACGCCCGCGCCAACTTTGCCGACCGCCGCGACACGCCGCGGGACTANNTGGGACTATCTGGAACGCTGCCTGGAGGTGATCGCCACGCGGGAGGGACAGCTCAAGGGCTGGGTCGTCCTGAACGAGGAGGGCGCGCGCGCCGCGGCCGACGCCAGCGCCCAGCGCTACCGAGACGGCCGTCCGCTGTCGGCGATCGATGGCATGCCCGTCGGCATCAAGGACCTGATCGAAACGCGCGACATGCCGACGCAGATGGGCTGCGCCGCCTTCGACGGCAACTTCCCCAAGAACGACAGCGCCGTCGTGCGGGCGCTGCGCGATGCGGGCGCGATCATCCTGGGCAAGACCGTCACCACGGCGCTGGGGTTTCTCGACCCCGGTCCGACGACCAATCCGTTCGATCCCCGCCGCACGCCGGGCGGCTCGTCCAGCGGGTCGGCCGCTGTCGTGGGCGCCAACATGGTGCCCATGGCCATTGGCTCGCAGCTCGTGGGCTCCGTCCTGCGGCCCGCCAGCTACAACGGCAACTGGGCCTTGAAGCCGACGTTCGGCGCGCTCAATCGCGGCGAGCGGCTGGGGCTGAGCCAGGCCCATATCGGCATCCATGCCAATTCCGTCGAGGACATGTGGACGGCGGCCGCCGAAATCGCCCAGCGCGCGGGCGGCGACCCGGGGTATCCGGGCCTGTATGGTCCGCTGCACCCGCCGGCGGCCCAAAAGCCCACGCGACTGGTCGCGCTGGAAACCGAGGGCTGGGCGCGCGCGGAACCGAATTCCCGCGCGGCGTTCGAGGCCAGCCTGGACAAGCTGTCCGGGCAAGGCGTAACGATCATCCGGCGCGGCGATTCACCGCTGGTCGACGCGCTGGAGCGCGCCATCTCGCAAGCGGCGCCCCTGTCGCTGCGGCTGATTTCGTGGGAGCAGCGCTGGTCGCTCGCCAACCTGGTCGCCAACCATCCCAATACGCTCGGTCCCAGTCTGGTGCGGCAGCTGGAAAGCGGCCGCGGCATGACGCTGGCTGAATATCGCGAATGCCTGCTGCTGCGCGAGCACGCGCGCCAATGCCTGGCGGCCATGGCCACGCAATGCGATGCGCTGGTCAGCCTGAATGCCTGCGGCGCGGCGCCCATCGCGGCCGATATCCGCGACAGCAAGTACCCGACGGGTGATGTTTCCTTTGCGTGCGCGTCGTCACTGCTGGGCGCGCCCGCGATCAACGTGCCGTTGATGGCCGTCGATGGCTTGCCGCTGGGGTTGCAGGTGATGGGGATGGCGCATGGCGATGCCGCGATCACCGGCATCGGGACGTGGATCTATCAGTCCTTGCGGCGGGCGCACTGAGCCGCCGCCAGCGGGGCCGGGCCGGGCCGGGCCGGCGCGACAATCGGACCCGGCCGGCGTGAGCCATTGATCACGCCGACCTGTCTCGCCGATTGATCTCGTCCACAGGTTCTCGCCGGCTGATCAGGCAGGCTGAGCCTGCGCGCGATGGCGGACCGCGTTGTCCAGGTCGGCGATCGGCGCAAGCAGGCCCCGGTCGAATTCCTCCCGCGGCTGTCCGGCGTGCAGTCTGGCCGGCCAGTCGGCATGCGTGAGCGCGGCGCGTCCCAGCGAAACGAAGTCCGCCTCCTGCCGGGCCATCAGCCCTTCGGCTCGCGTGGCGTCGTGCAACGAACCATTGGCCAGCACCGGTACCGGGACATGCCTGCGCGCCAGCGCCGCCAGACTGGGGCCGTCCTCGCCGAACGCGGGGCGCCAGGCCTCGAACTCCGTTGTATGCAGGTAGTCGATGGGCTGCGCGCCCAACGTGCCGAAGATCCGTGCGGCCTCGTCCTGGCCGCCCGCCCACTTGTGGGTGAAGTCGTTGACCTTGCCTTGCGAACTGCGCACGCCCACGACAAAGCCCGCCGGCGTCGACTGCCGCACCGCCTGGATCACGTCCAAAGTCAGACGCAGGCGGTTTTCCACGCTGCCGCCGTAGCGATCCTCGCGCAGATTGGTGTGGGCAGTGAGGAACTGATCAAGCAGATAGCCGTTGGCGCCGTGGATCTCGACGCCATCGAATCCCGCCGCCTGCGCGCGCCGAGCCGCCAGCGCAAAGCCGTCGACCGCCGCGGCAATCTCATCGATCGTCATCGCTTCCGGCATCCGGTAAGGCCCTTGGCCGCGGTAGAAGGTCATCTGCTGTCCCGCTGGCTGCACCGCCGAGGGTCCCTTGGTCCCAGGCCGATGCGGATTGCCCTGCGACAGCGCGCCCGCATGCATCAGCTGCGCGATGATGCGTCCACCCCGCGCATGCACACGGTCCACAACGGGCCGCCATGCCTCGCGCTGCGCGTCGTCCGCCAGACCGGGCTGGAACAGGTAGCCCTGCGCATGCGCCTTGTCCGTATAGATGCCTTCGGTGATCACCAGGCCAAAGCCGCCGGCGGCGAAGGCCTCGTAGTACTCGGCCATCTGCGCCGTGGCGCGGCCGTCCGCCGTGGCGCTGACGCGTGTCATGGGAGCGACCGCCAGCCGGTTGGGCAGGTTCAGCGCGCCCACGCGCAGCGGCGTGAACAGCATGGCGGGCGGCGCCGGCGCGTCGTGCTGCAGACGATCATCGAGCGTCGTCATCTTACTGGCCCTCCGGTTGGCGGACCGCAGCGATGGCCTCGATCTCGATCATCGCGGCCGGGTCATAAAGGGCCTTGATCTCCGCAATCGTGTCGGCCGGGTAGGGCGCCGAGAAGAACTTGCGGCGCAGCGCCACCACGTCGTCGAAATGCCCCATGTCGGTGACGAAGATCGTGACCTTGATGACGTCCTTCAAGCTGGAACCGCCGGCTTCCAGCGCGCGGCGCAGGTTGTGGAAGGCCTGCTCGCCCTGCGTCAGAAAGCCGCCGTCCACGATCTTCCCGTCGTCGGCGGCGCCTGCCTGACCCGAGATGAAAAGCAGATTACCGAACTGCATGCCCTGCGACAGCAGGAAGGGCGCGTAGTTGTCGGGCTGGGTGATGACTTGGTTGAACATGATGCGAATTCCTTCATCTATGGCGGTGGTGTGGAGGAGTAGGGTGCCCACCGATGAAGACAATGTAGAGCGGAGAAGAAACGGTGACAAAGGTTCGTTTGTCAGCTATAAGACGAGAAAAATTCATCTATGAGCGAGCCGCCATGCAACGCCGATCCCTCCCGCTATCCGCATTGCGCGCCTTCGAAGCCGCCGCGCGCCTGGGCAGCTTCAAGGCCGCCGCCGAGGAACTCGCCGTCACCCCGACCGCAGTAAGTCACCAGATCCGCGCGCTGGAGGCGGCTACCGGCCTCGCGCTGTTCGATCGTCAGGTGCGCAAGGTCACGCTGACCGAAACCGGGGCGCAGCTTTATCCCGTGCTGCGCGACGGCTTCGATAAGTTCGAAGCTACCTTGGCGCGACTGACCCAACAGCGCACGCGGGCGCAGGTCAGCATCTCGGCGACCAATGCCTTCACCGTGAAGTGGCTGGTCCCGCGCATGGCCGATTTCCGCCGGCTGCATCCGGCTATCGATCTGCAATTGCAGGCCAGCGACGACCTCGTCGATCTGCGCTCGTCCTCGGTTGATATCGCGATCCGGTATGGGCGGGGTCCGTATCCCGGGCTGGTGACGCAGCCGTTGTTCGCGGACCGGTTCGCGCCGGTCGCCAATCCGCGTCTGGGCGTCGTATCACCGGATGATCTGGCGCGAGTGCCGCTGATCCGCTTCGACTGGAAACGCGCGCAACCCGAGAATCCGACGTGGGAGCGCTGGTTTTCACTAGCAGGGCGTCCGCTGCCGCCCGAAGCCGGGCAGTTGCGGTTTTCAGATGAAGGCCACGCGATACAGGCGGCGGTAGCGGGGCATGGGATTGCGTTGGTCAGCCTGGCGCTGGTGGACGATGAGCTGCGGGCAGGGCATCTGGTGCAGCCGTTCGGACCCGAGATCGACGGGCATACGTATCACGTGGCGATGTTTGGGGAGCGGGACGCGTCGGTGGCTGTGCAGGCGGTGGCGGGGTGGCTGCGGAGGGTAGCCGACGAAGGGAACATCTTTTGAATTGATGTATCAGGAGGTAACGTTGGCTGTTGCTTCCGTTATTACCTTTGTTGGTAGTGAGGCTTAATTCGAAAGGTCGGGGCAGATTTTAATTTTGCCGCGAAATAACAATTACAGATATCACGGAGCAGTCTTGGCTAACGAAGAAGTAGTCGAACAGGTATCTTCCGGAATCGAACTCGACCGTAGCGCAGTCGAGAAAGCGATGTCCTTATATGACGAGCTTGGAGCGGAAGGTTTTTCCGAAAGATATCCGGCGTTTGCCGCGCCCAAGGAATTTTGGGTGCGGCCCTCGCGACAAAGAGACCATTCTGTCTACCCCAGCAAAGCCATTGCTGCAGTTGCTCGCGAGATGTCGTCGATCAATGGAGGATGGTCCCAACCCCTCTCTGCCGGCGCCTTGCTTCATAACACGGGCTATTTGATCGTCAATGCCGAAGGTCAACTGCTTCCGGTGCCTACGGATAAATATGCACATTTGATTCACGGCGCGAACTGGATTCGCGCATTCGCCTTGACCAACTACATTGCTCCCGCGCGAGAGCGAGGAGACGCCAGCGTTTCCATTACATCAGGAGTGCTCCATAAAGAGCTTGGCTTGAATCAGAATCTTCCCAATGTTTGTCAAGCTCTCCGAGGAAAGATATTTCTTGCGTACGCGTCAGTACCTCCTCCCGAACAGGAGGGCCCCGACCACGGCTCTACGACTCGTTTCACGTTCAATCTGACATCAAAAGTGAGCAAGATGCCACAGCCCACGCAGACCGCGACCAATCTGATTCTTTACGGTCCTCCGGGAACAGGAAAGACTTACAAGACGGCATTAGAGGCGGTTCAGCTGTGCTTGAATACAGATGAAATGCGGCCGCTCCTAGAACCGGGTGCCCGTCAGCGCTTAATGGAAGCGTATCGTCGGTTAGTCGCAGAAAGGCGAATCGAGTTCGTGACGTTCCATCAGTCGTACTCCTACGAAGAATTTGTCGAGGGTCTCAGGCCTACCACCGAGCCGTCGGATAGCTCTCAGGAAGATGATGAAAGCGATGGCTCGGCACGGGCAACCGGCGGATTTCGATTGGCCACGAAGGATGGCATCTTCAAACGCATCTGCGAGCGAGCCCATCTCGACACCGGAAATGATACGGACAAGATGCACCTCGATCGCCAACGCCCGATATTCAAGATGGCGTTGGGCCAGAAGCGAGTAGAAGAGGACCGTATTGCCGAGGGCTTGAACAACGGTCTTATACATCTGGGCTGGGGAGGAAAGATTGATTGGACAGACTCAAGATTCGACAGTGGCCCGGAAGTCCGCAAGGAATGGGAGGCGCGGAATTATCCGATAGGATCTGGCCGGGAGGCCAACGTTGAAATGCTCTTCGCATTTCGGTCGCAAATGCGGGTGGGCGATTACGTGGTTTTGTCGGATGGCCGAGACTATATTCGGGCGTTCGGCCGTGTTACTGGTGAGTACTATTTCGATGAAGCGGCCGAGTATCACCCGCATCGTCGCAAGGTTGAATGGATCTGGAACAATCCTGAAGGTGCGCTTCGCGCGAAGTTTTATCCGAACTATTTCCGTCGCCAGACGATTTATCGGTTGAATAAGACCCTTGTCAATTGGGATGCGCTCGAAGAGCTTGTTTTGGGCGACAAGGCAATTGGTCCTGCTGCGACCGCTAGACCGTATGTGCTTGTCATCGACGAAATCAATCGGGCAAACATCTCAAAGGTTTTTGGGGAGTTGATCACCCTGCTTGAGACCGACAAACGGCTTGGGTGCGTCAACGAGATCAAGGTGACCTTGCCTTACTCGAATCGGGAGTTCGGTGTGCCTCCAAACCTGCACATCATCGGCACCATGAATACGGCGGATCGGTCGATCGCCTTGCTCGACACGGCGCTGCGCCGCCGATTCGAGTTTAAGGAATTGATGCCAGATCCCAAGGTGCTAAAGACCGTCGCTGGCATTGATCTGGCCGCAGTGCTCACTACCATCAATGCGCGTATCGAGTTTCTCTTTGATCGAGAACATCAAATTGGACACGCCTACTTCATCGGATGCGAGTCCCGAGAGCAAGTCGACAATGTGATGCGCCACAAAGTGATTCCCCTGCTCGCTGAATACTTTTATGAAGACTGGAGCAAAGTGGCCGCAATCTTGGGTGATGCCAATCAAGGTGACGGTCGTAAGCCTGGATTTCTTGATCGTACTAGACTGCTCGCGCCTCCTGGACTGGACGCTGATGGGCACGAGCGGGTGCGATATGCCTGGAGTGTTCGAAAGGACTTTGACTACTCTGGACTGCTCAAGCCATGATCCGTCGGACCGTCCTCGAATGGGGAAAGCTCGAGTATGGTGAAGATCCAGACAACGTTCAGACGATTCCGATTCGCGCAGCTGATCGAATTGCGGCAGCGGCGGCTGCTTCATCGTTGGCTGGCGAGGGCGGGCAGGGCGTGATCGAACACGGAAGAAAGGCGCTGCGCGCACGCGGAATGGTGGGTGTCGTCGCCGCAGGCGACTGCGTTTTGGAAATACTTCCGAAAATCGACCTGCCCTCCGCGGACAAATCCCAGGACGAAAGCGTGCGGACTCGTCTGGTCCATATGCTCATGGAAGCACTCGACATCAAGATCGACGCAGGACAAATGACGGCGTTGGGGCAAGGGAACAATCTTCTCGAAATCCTCGTTCGGGTGTTTTCGGAGAAGCTTCTTGCCGCCGTACGGCAAGGCATGCCTCGACGGTACATCGCTCACGAAGAGGATTTGAGCGCCTTGAGGGGGCGTTTGGACGTAGTGCGGCAATTCACTGCGTTGGCTGCCAGCCCTTCACGTCTGGCGTGCCAATTTGATGCTCTATCGTCGAACATCGTCCTGAATCAGATCATGAAGGCTGCGGTGGCGCGGTTGCAGCGAATCACCAAGAGCGTTTCCAACCAGCGTCGACTGAACGAGCTCGCGTTCGCCTACGCCGACGTTTCTGACATTGCCGTTTCGGATCTCAGATGGAACGACGTAGTTCTCGATCGCACCAATGTCCGCTGGAAGGAACTGTTGAATATTGCTCAGTTGTTATTAGGCAGTAGATTTCAGACGTCGTCGGTTGGAGACTCGTCCGGCTATTCCTTGTTGTTTCCCATGAACGAGTTGTTCGAAACTTACGTTTCTCGGATTCTGCAACGGAGCTTGGCCGGCCGAGGTTTGCGCGTAGTGAGCCAGGGCGGACTGTTGTATTGCTTGACGCACGGAAATGCGGGCGGTCTGTTCCAGACCAAACCCGACATTCTGATCAAGAAGGGTGATCGGGTGCTGCAAGTCATCGATACGAAATGGAAACGGATTAACAGCGATATCGAAGACAGGAAACTAGGAGTTTCGCAACAAGACGTTTATCAAATGATGGCCTATGGCAGCCTATATGACTGTGAGCGCTTGACGCTGTTATATCCGCATCATTCTGGATTGGTAACGAACGAGGGGCAGCAGACGTTTCATAAGATCACGAACACCGATAGATTTTTGGAGACTTGCACAATCGACGTGTCGCGCTCCTCAGGCATTAGCGAGCGGCTGCGCCAAGTGTTTGAGCGTCATTTTCCTGCGGGCCAAGCCACGCCGACTTGTTAGGCCATCGACGGCTTCTCGCCCTGCGTGTCGAGCGGTAAGCGCTTGACTTCGTGATATGCGGCCCGGAAACCGAATCGCTCGTTCTGGTCAGTCTTATTGGCCTAGAAAGCTGGAAGCAGGAAGGAGTGCCTTACCGAGGTATCGACGGCTGGTGTCAGCGCGAGCTCAAGGCCAACTTCGACAGCACGACAAAATACCCGTTTGGCAGCCAATATGACTGCCAACGTACATATGCTCCCACGCTGCCCGTCGTCCGCGAGTTCGGCCAGATCGCTGTACCCACCAGGCCGCGCATCGACGAAAAGGACAACATCTCTTCGGCAAGGACGCTGCCGCAGCTGACTTGGCCAAGCGCCTGGGGAACTACTCCGACTTAGTCCCCGAGACAGTCAAGCTTGTTCCCGATACCTCACTCGCGACCGGTCAAAACTCGGCCATTCGCCGCAGGTGCGGGATCCGAAGCAGATCAACTCAGTGTTGCTGAAGCCGATGCCGGCGGCTAAAGGGTGATGCGCGCCACGTCCGCGTGCCGGTGATTGGCATGGGTAGGCGAACTCGCCTTGCGTCGCAGTTCAACCACCTGCGCCGCGCCAACCGCGCGAGCGCGCAACTGGCCACAGCCGCCGTCCACGTCCTGACCGGCGCTGTTCCTGACCTTGGCCAGCACACCGCGGCCATGCAGGGTGCGGACGATCTCTCGGATACGCTCGACGTCAGGGCGCTGGTAATCGTCCCCTTCGAGGCTGTTGAAGGGGATGACGTTCAGGACGCCGTACTTGCCCTTGAGCAGACGCACGACGGCATCGAGTTCGTCGTCTCCGTCGTTGATGCCCTTGAGCAGCGTCCATTGATACTGGATCGGGTAATCGGTGTCGCGAGCGTATTGCTCGCCAAGCTCAACAAGTGCTTCCGGCGTGATTTTCGGCGCGCGCGGCAGCAAGTGTTCGCGCAGGTCGGCCTTGGTCGTGTGCAGCGACAGCGCCAGCGCCGGTTTGACGCGTTGTTTCGGCAGGGCGTCGAACACCCGCTGATCGCCCACGGTCGAAAACACGAGATTCTTGTGGCCGATATTGCCTTCCGTGCCGAGCAGGTCGATGGCTTCGAGCACGTTGTCCAGATTGTGGGCCGGTTCACCCATGCCCATGAAGACAACCTTCTTCACCGCGCGCTGACGCCGCGCCAGCACCACTTGCGCCAGGATTTCCATGCTCGTGACCTGGCGGATCAGGCCGCTTTTCCCGGTCATGCAGAAGCGGCAGCCGACTGCGCAGCCAACCTGGGTGGAAACGCAAAGCCCGTCGCGCGGCAACAGCACGCTTTCCACCATCTGCCCGTCGGCCAATTCGACAAGCAATCGCGAGCCGTCATTGCCCGCGTGTTCGGAGCGGACCCGGGCAAGACCGTCCAGTTCCGACGTCAAGGCGGGAATGGCGTCGCGCAGCGCGAGAGGCAGGAAGTCCCCGGCGCTACGCCGCCGCGTGCCGGTGTCGAGCGCTTGTCCGTTCAGCCAGACGCGCACGACCCGGCCACGGTGAACGGGCAGGGCGCCGAGGGCGGTGAGGCGATGGGTGAAGTCGGAAAAGCGCATGGGGGGCGGATTTTACTCCGCCTCGACCCGGTTTCGGCCCGCGCGTTTGGCTTGATACAGTTCGGCGTCAGCCCGCTGATACATCGCTTCCCAGGACTCCGCGCGATCCGTATGCGCGACCCCTGCGCTGATCGTGACCGGCAATTCGTCGCCCGGATGTCGCACGGCTTGCTCAACTGCGGCGCGTAAGCGTTCCGCGCAGCGCAGGGCCTCGCGCGGCTCGGTGGCGGGCAGGAAGATGCCGAATTCCTCGCCGCCAATGCGCCCGAGCAAGTCGTTCTTGCGTACCGCCGCGTTGAGGGCCTCAGCCACTTGCTTGAGCACGTTGTCCCCGCTTTGGTGGCCATGCAGGTCGTTGATGCGTTTGAAGTTGTCGACATCGCAGACGATAAGCGCAACGGCAGCGTCGCCATTCGAGATGAGCGAGCGGACGCGCGCTTCGAAGCCCCGCCGGTTATAGACGCCTGTCAGCCAATCCTTGTCGCCTTCCTTGCGGACCTCGTCGATGGCGTCGGCGGCGATCGCAACCAGCAGCGTGAGCGCCAGCGCGACGCTGAATACCGCAAGAGAAAGCTGCAACATCTGCCAAAACGGGGAGTCGGCAAACGCAAGGGCGCCTTGTGGCGCCAGCGTACCCATGCTCAGCAATGTGCGCGGAAGAAAGTGCAGGCCGAAAAGCAACACCACAAAGAAAAGCGCCTTGTCGATCGGACGTTGACGCGAAGATCGCCGCATCCGCCACGCCGCGTAGCAGAACAGCAATCCGAAGCCGGCATTCAGCACATAAACGCGGACGAGCAGGTTGCGATCGACATAGAAGAAGTACCAGAGCGCGCCCACGATGGTCGCCGCATACAGGCCAAATGCGGCCCAGGGCACGCGAATCCGTGCGCGTTCGAGAACGCCCTGCACCACCAGGCATCCTGCAGCCGTGTAGAGAAAACCCGAGACATGAGCATTGAAACCCGTGTCGCGGGGCACGTACAGGACTTGTGAAATCGCCCCACAGGCAAATGTCATGCAGCCTGCGGCAAGGTGCAGCAGGAAGCGTTTGCGTTGGAAGAAGAACCAGATGGCAAGGAAGGTAAGTCCGAAGATCAGCAGCAGTGCTGGTGCGATCAATGACAACGTCACTCGGACTTGCGAACCTGCCATCGGGGCCTCGGGCGAAGCGGCGCCGCGTCTTGCACGCGGGCCAAGTTTCGAGATTTAACGGTGTCCGAGGGCCCGCCACCGTAGGCCAGCCCCCGTATTCCAACGTGGCTGAAGTTTACGATAGGGCCGGCGCGGGGCGCCTGCGCTCCCCCCAGCGCTATCTGTCCTTCGCGCTCACCAGCACCGGCTTGTCCCGCCATGCATCCGGAAACGTCTTCGCCAGATTTTCCACCTTCGGCACATCGTTGATCACGATGTACATGCTGTTCGGATTGCGCACCAGATAGTCCTGGTGATAGTCCTCCGCGGGATAAAACGCCTGCAGCGGTTCGATGGTGGTTGCGAGCGCCTTCGGATACACCCCCGTTTTGTTCAACTGCGCAATATAGGCCTCGGCCACCTTGCGCTGGCTGTCGTTGGCGGGAAACACGGCGGATCGGTATTGCGTGCCGTGATCCGGCCCCTGGCGGTTGAGTTGGGTGGGGTCATGCGCGACCGAGAAATAAATCTGCAGCAGTTGTCCGTAGCTGACCTGTTTGGGGTCGTAGGTGATTTCCACCGCTTCCGCATGGCCGGTCCGCCCGCTGCTGACGGCGTTGTAGTTGGCGGTGTTGGCCTGGCCGCCGGCGTAGCCCGAGACGGCGTTGCTGACACCCTTGACGTGTTGAAACACGGCTTGCACGCCCCAGAAGCAGCCGCCGGCGATGACGGCTTTCTCCTGCGTGGCGGGTGCCGCGGAAGCATTTGCGGTCTGCTCCGCAGCGGGCGGGGGGATGATGAAGGCGCGCTCGGCGGCGGGGGCGGCGGTCGAGGCGATCAGGCCGCTCGCGGTGGCGAGC
>DMTA01000408.1 GCA_003454835.1 Achromobacter sp.
GCTGGGCCAAGGTCAAGCCGGCGACAACGTAGGCATCCTGCTGCGCGGCACCAAGCGTGAAGACGTCCAGCGCGGCCAAGTTCTGGCCAAGCCGGGCTCGATCACCCCGCACACGGACTTCACGTCCGAGGTCTACATCCTGTCCAAGGAAGAAGGCGGCCGTCACACCCCGTTCTTCCAAGGCTATCGTCCCCAGTTCTACTTCCGCACGACGGACGTGACGGGCACGATCGAACTGCCGGCCGACAAGGAAATGGTCCTGCCGGGCGACAACGTGGCCATGACGGTCAAGCTGTTGGCCCCGATCGCCATGGAAGAAGGTCTGCGTTTCGCCATCCGTGAAGGCGGTCGTACCGTCGGCGCCGGCGTCGTCGCCAAGATCCTGAAGTAATTCGGATCTATTAAGCAGCACATATCCAGCGAGGGCGTGATCCCGCCCTCGCGTCTCGTTCTTTAGGAAACGCCATGAAAAACCAAAAGATCCGCATCCGCTTGAAAGCCTTCGATTACAAGCTGATCGATCAATCGGCCGCCGAAATCGTCGACACCGCCAAGCGCACTGGCGCTGTCGTCCGCGGTCCGGTGCCGCTGCCCACGCGTATCCGTCGCTACGACGTTCTGCGTTCGCCGCACGTCAACAAGACGTCGCGTGACCAGTTCGAAATCCGTACCCATCAGCGCCTGATGGACATCGTTGATCCCACCGACAAGACCGTTGACGCCCTGATGCGTCTGGACCTGCCGGCCGGCGTCGACGTCGAAATCGCGCTGCAGTAAGACGCTCCGAGCCTGCTACCTTCGCCGGCAGGTTCGTAAAGAATGGCCGCACTCCCTCGGGATTGCGGCCATTTTGTTTTGGCGCCATAAGCAGGTGAGCATGTGCTCACTGCCGACACAGCCCGCGCCGCCAGGCCGCTTGTATTCTGTGCTGCGCCAACCGTGGCAAAAATGCCCACCGCGGCAAGCTCCGAATCCGCTAAGTGCTTGTGCCGCTTAGAAAAAACATGCTAATATGCGAAGCTTGCCATTTTGTGGCAAGTCTAACTATGGGCAAAGCCCAGGCCGCCTTGCTGTTTGAGGGCGCTGCGCCTAGTCCAGGTTGAACATAGTCGTAGGGCAAAGGCCGTTACCTTTTGCCTGATTAGCCCCGACCAATCGCAGTCGGGAATGGAGAAAACGATGTCGAATTCGACACCCACGCCCGCCGCTCATCGGCTGGGGCTGGTGGGTCGCAAGGTCGGCATGACCCGCATTTTTACCGAGGAAGGTGAATCCATCCCGGTGACCGTGCTGGACGTGTCCAACAACCGCGTGACCCAAGTTAAGTCGCTGGAAACCGACGGCTACGCCGCTATCCAGGTGGCTTATGGCACTCGTCGTGCCTCGCGTGTGGCTCAGCCGCAAACGGGCCACTACGCCAAAGCCGGCGCTGAAGCCGGTAGCATCCTCAAAGAATTCCGCCTTGATCCCGCTCGCGCCGCTGAATTTGCGGCCGGTTCCGTGATCGCCGTGGAATCCGTGTTCGAAGCCGGCCAACAGGTCGACGTCACGGGCACGACCATTGGTAAGGGCTTCGCCGGTACCATCAAGCGTCACAACTTCGGTTCGCAGCGCGCGTCGCACGGTAACTCCCGTTCGCACCGCGTTCCGGGCTCGATTGGTCAAGCACAAGATCCGGGCCGTATTTTCCCGGGTAAGCGCATGGCCGGTCACCTGGGTGACGTCACCCGCACCGTTCAAAACCTCGACGTCGTTCGCGTTGACGTTGAGCGCGGCCTGCTGCTGGTCAAGGGCGCTGTCCCCGGCCACGCTGGCGCCGACATCGTTGTGCGCCCGGCCATCAAGGCCCCGGCGAAGAAGGGAGCGTAAGTAAATGGATCTCAAGCTCCTGAACGACCAAGGTCAGGCCGCTGCTACGTTCAGCGCGCCCGACACGATCTTCGGCCGTGACTTCAACGAAGCGCTGATTCACCAGATCGTCGTGGCTTTCCAAGCCAACGCGCGTTCCGGCAATCGTGCTCAGAAGGACCGTACGGAAGTCAAGCACTCCACCAAGAAGCCCTGGCGTCAAAAGGGTACCGGCCGCGCTCGCGCTGGTATGACTTCGTCGCCCCTGTGGCGTGGCGGTGGTCGGACTTTCCCGAACTCGCCCGAAGAGAACTTCAGCCAAAAGGTCAACAAGAAGATGTACCGCGCCGGGATCCGCTCGATCCTGTCGCAGCTCGCTCGCGAAGACCGCATCGCCGTCGTTGAATCGTTTGATCTGGAATCGCCCAAGACCAAGGCTGCCGCTGCAAAGCTGAAGAGCCTGGGCCTGGACTCGGTCCTGATCATCACCGACAGCGTCGATGAAAATGTTTACCTCGCCACCCGCAACCTGCCGCACGTTGCTGTTGTCGAGCCCCGTTATGCCGATCCGTTGTCGCTGGTCCACTACAAGAAAGTGCTGATCACCAAGCCGGCCATCGCTCAACTCGAGGAGATGCTGGGATGAACGCTGAACGCTTGATGCAAGTCATTCTGGCTCCGATCGTGACCGAAAAGGCCACGTTCGTCGCTGAGAAGAATCAGCAAGTCGCTTTCCGTGTCGTGGCTGACGCTACCAAGCCGGAAATCAAGGCTGCCGTCGAACTGCTCTTCAAGGTGCAGGTCGAGTCCGTGCAGGTCCTCAACCGTAAGGGCAAAGTCAAGCGCTTTGGCCGATTCGTTGGCCGTCGCCGTAATGAGCGCAAGGCTTACGTCTCGCTCAAGGACGGCCAGGAAATCGACTTTGCGGAGGTGAAGTAAATGGCCCTCGTAAAAGTTAAGCCGACTTCGGCTGGCCGCCGTGGCATGGTGAAGGTTGTCAGCCCGAACCTGCACAAGGGTGAGCCCTACGCGCCGCTGCTCGAGAAGAAGACCCGTGGTTCTGGCCGTAACAACAACGGTCACATCACGATCCGTCATCGTGGCGGTGGTCACAAGCAGCATTACCGTATCGTCGACTTCCGTCGCGATAAGGACGGCATCCCGGCAAAGGTCGAGCGTCTGGAATATGACCCCAACCGTACGGCGCACATCGCTCTGCTGTGCTACGCCGACGGCGAACGTCGTTACATCATCGCTCCCCGTGGCCTGGAAGTCGGTGCGACCGTGCAATCCGGCACCGATGCTCCGATCCGCGCTGGCAACACGCTGCCGATCCGCAACATCCCGGTCGGTACGACGATCCACTGCGTCGAAATGCTCCCCGGCAAGGGTGCCCAGATGGTCCGCTCGGCCGGCGCTTCCGCCGTCCTGCTGGCTCGCGAAGGCATCTACGCTCAGGTGCGTCTGCGCTCGGGTGAAGTCCGCCGTGTGCACATCGAATGCCGCGCCACCATCGGTGAAGTCGGTAACGAAGAACACAGCCTGCGCCAAATCGGCAAGGCCGGTGCAATGCGTTGGCGCGGTATCCGCCCGACCGTTCGTGGCGTTGCCATGAACCCGGTGGATCACCCGCACGGTGGCGGCGAAGGCCGTACCGGTGAAGCACGCGAGCCGGTCAGCCCGTGGGGCACTCCGTCGAAGGGTTTCAAGACCCGTCGCAACAAGCGGACGAACAATATGATCGTCCAACGGCGCAAGCGCAAGTAAGAGGCGAACACTATGTCACGTTCGATCAAGAAAGGCCCGTTTGTCGATGCTCACCTGATCAAAAAGGTGGACACGGCCGTCGCGGGCAAAGACAAGAAGCCGATCAAGACCTGGTCGCGTCGTTCCACGATCCTGCCCGAGTTCATCGGTCTGACGATCGCTGTGCACAACGGCAAGCAGCATGTTCCCGTTTACATCAACGAGAACATGGTCGGTCACAAGCTGGGCGAGTTCGCGCTGACCCGTACGTTCAAGGGTCACGCCGCGGACAAGAAGGCGAAGAGGTAAGCGATGGAAACTACTGCCATTATCCGTGGGGTTCACATCTCCGCTCAGAAGACCCGTTTGGTTGCGGACCTGATCCGTGGCCAGAAGGTCGGCCGTGCGCTGGAAATCCTCACCTTCTCGCCGAAGAAGGCTGCCGTCATCCTGAAGAAGGCTGTCGAGTCCGCCATCGCCAACGCCGAGCACAACGACGGCGCCGACATCGACGAACTGAAAGTCACCACGATCTTCGTGGACAAGGCTCAGTCGATGAAGCGCTTCTCCGCTCGCGCCAAGGGCCGCGGCAACCGTATCGAGAAGCAGACCTGCCACATCACGGTCAAGGTCGGAGCTTAAGGAGTCACGATGGGTCAGAAAATTCACCCCACTGGGTTCCGTCTCGCGGTCACCCGTAATTGGTCCTCGCGTTGGTTCGCCGACGATAAGGCCTTCGGTTCGATGCTGGCCGAAGACATTCGCGTTCGCGAGTACCTGAAGAAGAAGCTCAAGAGCGCCTCCGTTGGTCGCGTGATCATCGAGCGTCCCGCCAAGAATGCCCGCATCACCGTTTACTCGGCTCGTCCGGGCGTGGTGATCGGCAAGCGCGGCGAAGACATCGAAAGCCTGAAGGCTGATCTGCAGCGTCTGATGGGCGTGCCCGTGCACGTCAACATCGAAGAAATCCGCAAGCCGGAAACCGATGCTCAACTGATCGCCGACTCGATCTCGCAACAGCTCGAGAAGCGCATCATGTTCCGCCGCGCCATGAAGCGCGCGATGCAGAACGCCATGCGTCTGGGTGCCCAAGGCATCAAGATCATGAGCTCGGGCCGTCTGAACGGTATCGAAATTGCTCGCACCGAGTGGTATCGCGAAGGCCGTGTGCCGCTGCACACCCTCAAGGCCAACATCGACTACGGCACCTCCGAAGCCCACACCACGTACGGCGTGATTGGCATCAAGGTCTGGGTCTACAAGGGCGACATGCTGGCCAACGGCGAATTGCCGCCGGAAACCGCAGCCCCGCGTGAAGAAGAACGTCGTCCGCGCCGCGCTCCGCGTGGTGATCGTCCGGACGGTGCTCGCACCGGTCGTCCGGGTGGTCGTGGCCGCGCTCCCCGCAAGGCGGACGCTGCGCCGGCGCCTGAAGGAGAATAACCATGCTGCAACCCTCCCGCAGAAAGTATCGCAAAGAGCAGAAGGGCCGCAACACCGGTCTGGCGACTCGTGGCACCCACGTTTCGTTCGGCGAGTTCGGCCTGAAGGCTACCGGCCGTGGCCGTCTGACCGCCCGTCAGATCGAAGCTGCTCGTCGCGCTATCAATCGTCACATCAAGCGTGGCGGCCGTATCTGGATTCGCATTTTCCCGGATAAGCCCATCTCGCAGAAGCCTGCCGAAGTCCGTATGGGTAACGGTAAGGGCAACCCGGAGTACTGGGTTGCTGAAATCCAGCCCGGCAAGGTGCTCTACGAAATGGAAGGGGTTAGCGAAGAGCTCGCGCGTGAAGCTTTCCGCCTGGCCGCTGCCAAGCTGCCGATTTCGACCACGTTCGTCGCGCGTCATATCGGTGCTTAAGGAGTACTAACATGAAAGCTAGCGAACTCCGTTCGAAAGACGCCGCCGAGCTCGGCAAAGAGCTCGAAAGCCTGCTGAAGGCCCAATTCGGTCTGCGCATGCAGAAAGCCACGCAGCAACTGGCCAACACCAGCCAGCTGCGCAACGTGCGCCGCGACATCGCTCGCGTCCGCACCTTGCTGACCGAGAAGGCAGGGAAATAAAGATGAGCGAAACTCAAAACACCCAAGTGGCCAAGCGCCAGCGCACGCTGGTTGGCAAGGTCGTCAGCAACAAGATGGACAAGACTGTCGTCGTTCTGGTTGAGCGCCGCGTCAAGCACCCCATCTTCGGCAAGATCATCATGCGTTCCGCGAAGTACAAGGCGCACGATGAATCGAACCAGTACAACGAAGGCGATACGGTTGAAATCGCTGAAGGCCGTCCCATCTCGCGCTCGAAGTCGTGGCGTGTGGTGCGTCTGGTTGAAGCCGCACGTATCATCTAAGTGAAAGCTGCACCTCGGAACGGTTCGCCGTTCTGATATAAAACGGCAAGGGCCAAAACCCTTGCCGTTTTTTTTATGTTTTGCATGTGGGAATTCTGTAGGGAAGCATGGTCATCGTCCGCAAATCAGCCGGGCTCGCGATCGCCGCAACGTGCTGGATGGCAATGGCCGCCGGCGCCGCGTTTGCACAGGAGCGAGGCGCGCCCATGCCGTCCGCCGCCAGCGCCGCTCCTGGAGCGCACGAGGCCGCCATTCCTGGCACGTTTCGCGCTCCGATACCGTCAGCAGGCTCTGCTACCGGCGCATCCGGCGCGGGCGCAACCGAGGGTGCACCGCCTGCGGCACCCGGTTCCATATCACCGCCGATGGATGCCACGACGCTCGGCAAGCAACTGCTGAACGCCGGGCCGGATCCGCGGGTTCAATTGGATGGAAGATCCAAAGATCATGCCGCCATCTTCGGCACCGAAGACGAGGACGAGCAGGGCTTGCTGGACCAGGAACGCGCATTGCAGGCGCAGCGAGACCAGCTGAAGGTGTTGGAGCGCGTGCTGAACGCCCCGCCGCCGAATGCGGATCCGCACCCACCCGCCATGATTCCGCTGACCCCCGGCGGTCAGATGACCATGCCGCCCTTGATGCCCACGCCTTCGGGTTCTCAACTGGATCGCACCAGAAATCAGACGCAACGCAGCGTGGACGACATGCAGCGGCGCGTCGATGAGTTGAGGCGTGGTGCCGATACGCTCAGGCAGGGCGGGCGCTAGCCCAGGGCCTTAGGCCGGACGATAGAGGCGCAGCACGCGGTGTTGTCCCGGTCCGCCTATGGGCGCCGAGCAAATTCCCGCAGCCGTCCGGCGACACCGGTCGGAAAGTAATACACAGACAGCACGAATAGAATCCCAAGCCAGAGCAGCCACCGGTCCGGTTCGAACAGCAGGGCCAGCGGAGGGATTCCCGCCACGACTTCATGCACGGCATGCAGGCCATCTTGCAGATAGCTCTGCGCGAACACGAACAGGCTCGCGCCGACCACCGCGCCGTACATCGTGCCCATCCCGCCGATCACGACCATCAGCAGGATGTTGAGCATGATCTCGAACGACAAGGTCGTGTCCGGACCGTTGTAGCGCAGCCAAAGCGCGTACAGCGCGCCCGCCAGCGTCGCGAACGCGGCCGCCAGCAGATTCGACAGGCTGCGGTACAGCACCGTGCGATAGCCGATCGCTTCTGCGCGGAAAGGATTCTCGCGGATGGCCTGCAACACGCGGCCGAATGGCGAGTTCACGATGCGCAGCAACATCAGAAAGAGCGCCACGCATACCGCCGCAATCAGGTAGTAGGTGATAATCCGCCCGTCGATCGTGACGCCAAACAAGGGTTCGGATAGCGGGCGGAATGCCGGCCGCAACATCTGCGGAACTTTGAAGTTCAGGCCGTCTTCGCCGCCCGTGAATGCCGACAACTGCGACACCAGCGTCTGAAACGCCGCGGCCACGGCCAAGGTGATCATCGCGTAGAAGATGGCGCGCACGCGCAGGCTGGCCAGGCCGATCAGCAAGGCGAAGGCGAGCGACACGGCCAGTCCGGCCGCGGTCCCGGCAAACACCGCCGTCCAGCCGGGTTCCATGCGAATGCTGGCAATCGCGACGCCGTACGCGCCGATGCCGAAGAACATGGTGTGCGCGAAGCTGACGATGCCGGTGTATCCCAGCAGCAGGTCGTAGCTGGCAACCAGAATGATGAAGACGAGGATCTTCGCCGCGACCGCCAACGCCTTGGGGCCGGGAAACAGGAAAGGCGCCGCGGCGAGCGCGGCCACGATCGTCATGAGCAGCAGCGCCAGGACCGCGCTGCGCGGAGGATCGCCGGAAAGCAGGCGAAGCGACATGTCGGCGGCTCCTAGCGGTTCGTGACGGGATACACGCCTTGCGGGCGCCAAAGCAGAATGGCAACCATCAGCGCGATGTTCGAGAAGAGGGCGGCCTTGGGCATCAGAAAGCCGGTGTAGTTGGCCATCAGGCCGACCAGCAGCGCGCCGATCAGGCAGCCCACCGTGGACCCCAGGCCGCCGATCATGATGACGATGAAGATCAGCACGTTCACCTGCGCGCCAAGCTGCGGCACGATCGATTGCTGGTACATCCCCCACAGCACGCCGCCCAATCCGGCCAGCATCGACCCGGCGACGAACACCCCGACGAAAAGATGCCGGATCCGGTAGCCCAGGCTCTCGACCATCTCGCGGTCTTCGACCCCGGCGCGGATCAGGAGGCCAAGCTTGGTGCGGTTCAACACCCATAGCATGCCGCCCAGCACGATCAGGCCGACCACCAGCGCCACCACGCGATACTTCTCGATGGCGGCGTCGCCCAGCAGAAACGCACCGCGCAGGGATTCGGGCAACGGCAGCGTGATCGTCTGCGGTCCCCACATCATCTTGATGATTTCTTCGCCGATGATCATGCCACCCATGGTGATGAGGATCTGCTTCAAATGCTGCCCATAGACCGGCCGAACGATCACGCGCTCGAACGCCAGGCCCACCGCGCCTGCCACGAGCATGCCCACGATCATCGCCGGCAGCACTGCGACCAGATTGGTCCAAAGGCTGCCGGACTGCGTCCAGTCCGCCATGGCGCCAAGCACGGTCGCCGCCATGTACGCGCCGATGGCGATGAACAAGCCATGCCCGAAATTCAGCACGTCCATCAGGCCGAAGACGAGCGTCATGCCCGATGCCACGATGAAGATGATCATGCCCATCGCCAGCCCGGCGAACGTCAGGGTGACCCAGGTGGAAAAGGATCCGACCAGGGGCAGTGCGATGACCGCCAGCGCCAGCACCAGCAGCACAGGCATGAGGTCGGCGCGTGCGCGCGGCAGCGGCGCTTCGATGTCCAGCGTGCTCATTGATGGCTTCCCAGTGACAGGCCCAGGAGGCGCGTCTGCAGCGCCTCGTCCGCGGCCAGATCGGCCATGGCGCCGGCGTGCACGACCTGGCCGTTGTCCATGATCGCCGCGTAGTCGCCGACGCGGCGGGCAAAGTTGAAGTTCTGTTCGACCAGCAGGATGGTGGTGCTGGACTGCTTGAGTTCGATGAACGCGTCGATCATGTTCTGAATGATGGCCGGCGCCAGACCCTTGCTCGGTTCGTCGATCAACAGCAGGCGCCGCGGCTCGATGATTGCGCGCGCCATTGCCAGCATCTGCTTCTGCCCGCCCGACAGCTTGCCCGCGGGATGCAACCAGAACTTCTTGAGCGCAGGAAAAAATCCGAAGATCCACTCCAGCCGCGCGGTGTCCAGTTGCGCGGCATTTCTGGCAAGGCGTGCTGCGAGAAGAATGTTCTCCTTCACGGACAAGTCGCCGAAGATGCCCATGTTCTCGGGGACATAGGCCATGCCCATGCGTGCCATGTCGGGTGGCGACGTGCGCGTGCCGGGTCCGCCGATCGGCTTGGTGTCCAGTAAGACCTGACCCTGCGACGCGCGCCACAATCCCATGATGGTGCGCAGCGTCGTCGTCTTGCCCGCGCCATTGCGCCCGAGCAGCATGGTGACGGCCGACGCGGGCACCGACAGGTTCACGCCGTGCAGGATGTGGTACGCGCCGATGTGCGTGTGCAAGTCCTTCAGTTCCAGAAGCGGTTGCGCCGTCATGCCGCCTCCGCCGCGCTGATGCCCAGGTAGGCCTGCTGCACGATGGGCGAGGCGATCACGGTGGCCGGATCGCCGTCTGCCATCAGCCGCCCGTTGTGCAGCACGACGATGCGGTCGGCCAGTTCGCGCACGACATCCATCTTGTGCTCGACGAGCAGGATGGTCTTGGAGGCGTCGGCCTTCAGTTCGCGGATGAGGTCCAGAACGACGGGCACGTCATCCACACTCATGCCGGCGGTAGGTTCGTCGAACATGAACACCGAAGGCTCAAGCGCGATGAGCATGGCGATCTCCAGTTTGCGCTGGTCGCCGTGGGGCAGGTCGGCGGCGGGTTGGTCGCGGCGCGCGGTCAGCCGCGTGCGCGCGAGCAGCGCATCGGCCCGCTCCATGAGACCGTGATCGTCGCGCCACGTGCGCCACAACCGTATGTGACGCCAACCCATGCCCTGCTGCCGCGACTGCAGGGCAAGCCGCACGTTTTCGTGAACGCTCAGCCGGGGGAACAGCTGCGTCAGCTGGAATGCGCGCCCCAGCCCCGCGTGCATGCGGGCCGGCGCGGACAGCGTGGTCAGGTCGCGACCGTTCAATGTCACGGTGCCAGCGCTGGCGCGCAACTGCCCCGAAATCAGATTGAAGTACGTGGTCTTGCCGGCGCCGTTCGGGCCGACGATGGCGGTCAAGGTGCCGGGCGCGTAGGCGCAGCTGACGTCATTGACCGCCACATGACCGCCGAAGCGCACGGTAAGCGAATGGGTCTCAAGCATGAGCGGCGGGAATCAGCGCTTGTTCTGGATCGGCACGGCCATCTGGTCTGGCGTGATTTCCTTGACCAGGTCCTGGACAGCCCATGGCACCGACGGATCGTTTTTGATCCGGAAGTGGTACATCGACTGCATGGCCTGATGGTCCTCGGGCCGGAACGTCATCTTGCCCTTGGGCGTGTCGAAGCTCATGCCTTCCATCGCCTTGATGAGCTTGTCGGTATCCGAATCGCCGCCGGTCTTGTTCAAGGCCGCGACGATTGCGATGCCCGACGCCATGCCGCCCGCAGTGAAGAAGTCGGGCGGCTGCCCGAAGCGCTTCTGATGCTCGGCCACGAGCCAGTCGTTCACCGGGTTCTTGGGGATGCCGTAGTAGTAATAGGTGGCGCCCTCCATGCCCGCCAGGGATTTGAGCGGCGTCATGGCGGTTAGCGTGTTGCCGCCCGTGGCGATCTCGATGCCGTAGCGCTTGGGATCCAGATCGGCGATCTTGAACGGATTGCCGGCGCCGGCCCACAGGATGAAGATGATCTTGCGGCCGGGCTTGTCCTTCAGCGCGTCGAACAGCCGTTGCGCGCCGGCCGTGAAGTCCGTCGCGTTGGCCGGCAGGTATTCCTGGTGCACGATCTTGGCGTTCTTGAGCGCGCCCTTGAAGGCTTTGACGCCGTCGCGGCCAAACGCGTAGTCCTGCGCCAGCATGGCGATCGACGTGCCCTCCTGGTCGAACGCCACGGCGTTCGCGATGGCGTCCTGCGAAGAATTGCGGCCGGTGCGGAAGATGTATTTGTTCCACTTCTCGCCGGTGATGGAATCGGCCACCGCCGGCTCCACCAGCAGGATTTTCTCGTATTCCTCCGCGATCGGCAGCATGGCCAGCGCCACGCCCGACGACGTGGGACCGACGGCGATGTCGGCGTTGTCGTCGGCATACGCGGACGCGAGCTGCGCGCGGGCCACGTCGGGCTTGCCTTGGTTGTCCTTCTCGATGACGCGGATCTTGCGCCCGGCCACCGTCATGGTGCCCTGCGTGGCGTATTCCAGCCCCAGCATCAGTCCGTTCTGGGTCTGTTTGGCGTAAGCCTCCAGCGGGCCAGTCTTGTCATAGACATGGGCGACGACGAAGTCCTTTGCCGCCAGCGCGGAACTCATGCACAGGCTGGCCATGGCGGCGAGCAGGATGCGTTTCATGGAAGTCTCCTGGTGTCAGTGGGCACGCGTGGCCGTGTCGTCCGGCCTGGCGAGAAATTGACGGATGGGTTCGATCTGGGATGCCACGTTCAGCGCGGGGGCGTGGCCGCAATCGGGAAAGTCGATGCGCTGCGCGCGGGGACCGCGCTGCGTCATGGCGTGTGCAACCTCGGGTAGCAGCAGGTCCGATTCGGCGCCGCGCAAGAGCAGGGTCGGCATGCGCAGCGTGTCGTAGCCGGCCCACCGGTCATAGTCGTTCGGGTGATGGTTGAACTGGCCGACGATGGCCGGATCGTAATGGGCGGTGACGCGGCCGTCGGGCAGCCGGCGCACCGACGTTTCCGTCATCCTGCGCCACTGCTCGTCGCTTTGCCAGCCGTAGGGCCTGTAGGCGGCGCGCAGCCAGGCTTCGAGCTCCGTCACCGTGTCGAAGGCCGGCGGCTTGCCGGCATAGGCCAGAATGCGCTCGATGGCCGGTTGCGGCAGCTCCGGTCCGATGTCATTGACGACCAGGTGCGAAATACGATCGCGCAACGTGGTCGCGGCCGCGTGCATGCCGGTCGCGCCGCCCATGGAGGTGCCCACCCAGCGCACGCGCGCCAGCGACAGGCCGTCCACCAGGGCGCGCGCCAATGTGGCGTAGAAGTCGAGCCGGTACTCGGCGACCGGATCGGGGCTCCATTGCGACAGGCCGCGTCCGACCGTGTCGGGACAGATCACGCGATAGTCGCCGGCCAGGGCCTGCGCCAGCTCGTCAAAGTCGCGGCCGGTGCGGGCCAGACCATGCCACATGACGATGGGCGGCGCGTCAGAAGCGCCCCATTCGGTGTAGTGCAGCTCTCGCCCCGCGCAGCGCAGATAGCGCGACGCCGGCGTATGGCGCGCGGTCGCCGTCCCAGCCTCGTCCATGAGTCTCCTCCCGGTTTGTCCAGGTTGTGTGCTTATCGGGCTGAATATAGACTTGCGGCAAGCGCGCCCACAATGCGCCGGCCACCCCACAGCAGGGTGAGTCAACAATAGGTAGACGCAAGATCAATTTGCGCAGCCCCCCCAGGAGACCGTGCCATGCCAGATACGGAATTCGCCATTTCGGCCAGCGCCGGCGCCGACCGGCGGGATGCGTGGCGCGCCGCGCTGGCCGATGCCTTCGGGCCGTTCGAGGTACATGGCGGCAAACCCGGTCACTTCGCGGGCCACGTCCGCTACGCACGCCGCGCCAGCCTTCAATTCAACGACCTGCATTACCAGGGCCAGCGGCTCGAACGCACGCCGGGCAACGTGTCACGGCTGGACCAGGAGTTCTACACCTTCGGCCTGCCGCTGGCCGGTCCGCTCGCGGTACGTCAGCAGGGCCGCGAATTTCAGGTCGAACCCGGTTGCGTGTACCTGATGAACCAGAGCCTGCCGTATCAGGCGACGGCGAACGGCGCGTCGGGCTATCGCAGCCTGAGCGTCTCGTTTCCGCGCAGTGCGCTGTCGCAGCGGGACTCACGCATCGGCGCGTTCTACAAGCTGCGCACCGACGACGGGTCGCCGCGCGGCGCGCTGCTGGCCGGCTACATGGATCACCTCTTCAAGGGCATGGACGGCTGGTCCGAGACCGAGACGGCCGAGCTGGGCGAGCGCCTGATCGACCTTATCGTGCTCTTCCTGGTGCAGCCGGGACAGGGACAGGTCTCGGAGGCGGACAGCAGTGTCACGGTGGCGCACAGGGCGCGTGTGTTGGCGTATATCCGCCAGCATCTCGCCGATCCGGATCTGTCGCCCGCGCGAGTGGCGCAGGGCTGCGGCGTGTCGGTCGCGTATCTGCACCGCATCCTGCGCGCGGGCGGGTTGTCGGTTGAGTCGTTCATCTTCGAGCAGCGGCTGGAACGGTGCCGAGAGCTGCTGCTGGACGCGCGGCACCGTCATCGCGGCATCGCTGAGCTGGCGTACCAGGTGGGTTTCTCTCATCCTTCGCACTTCAGCCGGCTGTTCAAGCAGCGCTTCGGCGTGACGCCGCGTGACCTGCGCGCGGGTGGGCGCGCCGCGTAATGGCGAGTGCGCACGGATCTCGCGCGGCAAGCGATGCCGCCAGCGAAAAACGGCCCGCTTGATCAGCGGGCCGTTGGCCTTTCAGGGCGTCCGAAACCGGCCTAGAACGGCGACGGCTGGTTGGACAGGTTGACGATGCTGTTGGTCGTCAGGTCCAGGCGGATGTGCTCGGACGGCGCACCGTTGGCCAGTTTCAGCATGATCGCCATCAGCGGCTTGAAGCGCGCCTTGAACAGGTCGGCCGGGGTGTTGGCGTTGCTGACGTTGTTGCCGTTCATCTGCACGGCGGCGTTGGTCTGGTTCAGTGCCTGGGCCAGCAGCTTGTACTGGCTGGCACGCTGCGCGGGGATGTCGGTGAACGCGAGGTCGCCGGCGTTGGCGAGGCGCACGAAGTCGCCGGCCATTTCCAGCGCCGTCCACTGCGCGAAGTCCGCCAGCTGCATGCCGTTGGCCTGGGCCAGGGCTTGCGCGCGAGATTGCGCGTTGGCGGCATCCGCGGCATAGGCCGGGTTGCTCGCACCGCTGCCGCCGGCGTCAAACAGGCAGGCAAAGAACGCGGGCGTCAGGTTGTTTTGATCGCCGGTGTTCGCCAGTTCCTTGAGCGTGACCGTCGTCTGCAATTGCGACAGCGCCAGCAGGTCGGCGCCCGTCAACGGGCTCTTGACCAATTCGCGCATCTCGCAACGCCAGTCGTCGTTCAGCAGACGCAGGCGCACCAGTTCGCTCATGTAGCGGTAGGTGAAGTCGCCGTAGTCCTTGGCGTCCAGGATGGACACATCCCAGCGCGGCGGCACGGTGTAGGCGTTCTCGGCGCGGTACAGGTCGAACAATTCATCAAAGCGCGGCACCTTGTCGAGCCGGACGGTCTGCACTTCGATCTCATCCGCGCTCTGCAACGTCATGAGCTTGTACGCAGGCACGTAGGCGGCCATGGAGGGCGCCTGGATGTTGAAGAGCGCGTGGTCGCCGCCATAGTTGCGCAAGGCCATGTCGTTGAAGTGCATGTGGCCGCCCACGTGCACCTTCAAACCGGTCTCGGCCAGCGCGCGCGTGGTGTTCTCCGCGGGACGGCGGATCATCTGCATCTTGTTCGCGCCCAGCAGCGCTTCGATGTCGTCGGACGCGCCATTGAAGAACTCGGACATCGGGAAGTGGCTGAAGGCAATGACCTGCTTGCCCTGCGCCTTGCCGCGCGCGACCACGTCGGCCAGCCACGTGATGACGTGCGCCTTGTGGGTCAGCATCTTGTTGTAGCCCTGGTCACCCGAGCCGGTGAAGTCGTTGGCGCCTGGACCGGTCGGCACGTAAACGTTGGCATCCAGGCCCACCAGCCACACGCCCTCTACAGGCTCGACCACGTACGACGTGTCGGGCACCATCTTGCACAACGTGTAGTTCTGCGGCTTGTTCGGGCCGCCGGTGCCTTCGGCGCAGATCTCGTACTGACGGTTGATCCAGTTGGCTTGCGATACCGCCGTCGCGTAATCGTAGTCTTCGTACTTGTAGGTGCTGTACGGGGTTTCGTAATACACGTTCTTTGGCTGCGGCATGAAGCCATGCTGCTCGAGCGCGGTCGTGATGCCCGAGTAGCCCATGTGCAGCACTTCCTCGGTGCAATACGTATTGCCGATGCGCGTCCAATCGCCGCTGTACGCGGTGTTGCACACGTTGGCGCCGCGGCTGTAGATCGGCTGCGAGAAGCCGATCGCGCCCGTCACGGGATCCAGACCAAGGTAGTCGCCCTTGCCCGCAGGCTGGTTGAAGGGGCGGTTGGGGTCATGGTTGCCCGGCGCCGCGAAGAACTGGATGCCGTGCTTCTTCGAGTAGTCGTCCATGATCTTGACCAGGCCGCGCATGTGCACGGGCTGGCCGTCATCGGAGAAGTCGCCCGGCAGCGCGATGTACTTCACGCCGCGCTTCACGGCGTCGTCCAGCGCGGCCAGGAAGGCGAAGTAGTTTTCGTTGAACAGGCGGGTGGACGTCAGCTGCGCGTACATCGTACGGATGGTCGCGTTGTCGCCGGCCTTCGGATTGGGGATGCCGGGGAACGAGCCATCCTTGAAGTCCGCGTAGACGTCGTGAAAGTGGATGTCGGGCATGAACGCGACCTGCACGGGCGCGGGCGGCTGCGCGGGCGTTTCGGCCGGGGGCGGCGTCTCGGCGACGGGCGGGGGCGTGTTGTCGTCGTCCTTGTCGCCGCCGC
>DMTA01000102.1:0-466 GCA_003454835.1 Achromobacter sp.
CGCCGGCGCCCCACCCCGGGCGCCGTCTTGGGCCGGCCCGGGGCCCCCCCGGGCGCGGGCCCGGGCCCCCGCTGCGCCCGCCGCCAAGCCGGCAACGCCCGCAGCCCCCGTGCCAACCACCAAGCCGCCGTTCAAGGACGACGGCTCGATTTGAATATCCCTTCAGACAAACAAGGTTGAACCATGAGTCTTGATCGCGTCTCCCCTGGCAAGAAGCTGCCGGAAGACTTCAACGTCATCATCGAAATCCCCATGAACGCCGACCCGGTGAAGTACGAGGTCGACAAGGATTCCGGTGCGATCTTCGTTGACCGCTTCATGCTGACCGCCATGCACTACCCGTGCAATTACGGCTACATCCCCCAGACCCTGTCCGAAGACGGCGACCCCGCCGACGTGCTGGTCCTGACGCCGTTCCCCATCCAGATTGGCGCAGTCGTGCGCTGCCGCGCCATCGGCGTGCTGG
>DMTA01000102.1:477-3294 GCA_003454835.1 Achromobacter sp.
ATCCTGGCCGTGCCGGTCTCGAAGATCTTCAGCGGCTACGCCCACGTCGAAGACATCGCCCAGGTGTCCAGCCACTGGCTGGAGCGCATCGGCCACTTCTTCGAGCACTACAAGGACCTGGAAAAGGGCAAGTGGGTCAAGGTCAAGGGCTGGAAGGGCGTGGACGCCGCTCACGAGGAAATCGTGCGCAGCGCCGAGCGCTACACCAAGGGCTGATCGGTCCATGGGCCAGCCGGCATTGCGCCGGCTGGCGCCTTTCGGCGGCGCGGCCGCGACGGCTCTGGCCGGTCGCCGCCGCGCCGTTGTGCTTGTGGACGCCCGATCCATTCCGTCCTCGCTTTGGCCGCAGAAAGGGCTACACTCGCGAGTGCTTTTCAAACGCCCGGCCGCCCAACAACAAAAACGCCCCATCGCGGGGTCACAGGGCATGCCAAGCGCGCGCGCGTCGGGGTAATATTTTTTCCGGTTTTTCCGGTCACGTATTTGTCATAGGTTGATAGCTCATGGACTACGTTTTGCCTCCCCAGCCGCCCGTCGCGGTTCCCGTTGCCGGCAGCGCCGCGCTGTTCCCCGTGCGCCGCGTCTATTGCGTCGGCCGCAATTACGCCGAGCACGCCAAGGAAATGGGCTTCACTGGCCGTGAAGATCCGTTCTTCTTCTGCAAGCCCGCCGACGCGGTGCTGTTCGTGGCGGATGGCGAAACCGGCAAAATGCCGTATCCGCCCAAGACGTCCAACCTGCACTACGAAATGGAACTGGTCGTGGTGCTGGGCAAGGGCGGTCGCGACATCCCGGTCGAGCAGGCCAACGAATGCGTGTGGGGCTATGCGCTGGGTCTGGACATGACCCGCCGTGACCTGCAAGGCGAAATGAAGAAGCAGGGCCGTCCCTGGGAAATCGGCAAGGCGTTCGACCAGTCCGCGCCGCTGGGTCCCATCCACCCGCGCAGCGTGGTCGGTACGCTCGACAAGGGCGCCATCTGGCTGGACGTCAACGGCGAGCGTAAGCAATCCAGCGACATTTCGCAGATGCTGTGGAATATTCCGGAAAGCATTTCTTATCTGTCGGGCCTGTTTGAACTGCAGCCCGGCGACATCATCTTCACCGGCACGCCTGAAGGCGTGGGCGCCGTGCGCCAAGGTGACGTGATCACTGGCGGCGTCGAAGGCCTGGGCGAACTGCGCGTGCAGATCGCCTGAGCATCGGCGTCTTCATCTTTTCATTTTGGAGTTAAAGCATGCGCGGCAAGTTTGTGCTGACTGCCTTTGTCGTATTCGGCTTCGTGCTGGCCGGTTGCAATACCGTTGCCGGCATGGGCAAGGATGTGTCCCGGGCAGGCAATGCCATCACCAACGCCGCCGACAAATAATCGGCGCGCGGCGGTAAAAAAAAGCCCCTTGAGCAATCAAGGGGCTTTTTGCTTGTGGCGCGGAAAACGTTCTACAGCACGTCGCCCGCGTAGTCGGCCAACCGCGAACGTTCGCCGCGTTGCAAGGTGACGTGGCCCGAGTGAGGCCAGCCCTTGAAACGGTCGACCACGAACGTCAGGCCGGAGCTGCCTTCGGTCAGGTAGGGGGTGTCGATCTGGGCGACGTTGCCCAGGCAGATCACCTTGGTGCCGGGACCCGCGCGGGTCACAAGTGTCTTCATCTGCTTGGGCGTCAGGTTCTGCGCTTCGTCGATGATGAGGTACTTGTTCAGGAAGGTGCGGCCGCGCATGAAGTTCAGGGACTTGACCTTGATGCGCGAGCGGATGAGGTCCATGGTGGCCGCGCGGCCCCAGTCCCCGTTGCCTTCGCCGTCCCCCATGTTCAGCACGTCGAGGTTGTCTTCGAGCGCGCCCATCCAGGGCAGCATCTTTTCCTCTTCGGTGCCGGGCAGGAACCCGATGTCTTCACCGACGGGCACCGTGACGCGCGTCATGATGATCTCGGTGTAGCGCTTGGTCTCGAGCACCTGCGTGATGCCCGCCGCCAGCGCCAGCAGCGTCTTGCCCGTGCCGGCCTGGCCCAGCAGCGACACGAAATCGCATTCCGGGTTCATCAGCAGGTTCATGGCGAAGTTCTGTTCGCGGTTGCGCGCCGTGATGCCCCAGACATTGTTCTTGCCGTGGGTGTAGTCGCGCAGGGTGGCCAGCACCGCCATCTTGCCGCTGACTTCACGCACCTGCGCGTACAGCGGCATCTGGCCTTCGAAGTAGACGAACTGGTTGACGACGAACTGCGAACACAGCGGGCCGTGGATGCGGTAGAAGGTGGTGCCGCCCTGCTGCCAGGACTCGACGTCCTTGCCATGCTTGTTCCAGAAGTCCTCGGGCAACTGCATCACGCCCGAGTACATCAGGTCCGAGTCCTCAAGGACGTGGTCGTTGAAGTAGTCTTCGGCCGCCATGCCCAGCGCGCGCGCCTTCAGGCGCATGTTGNNGATCTGGTTGTCGGCCTTGCCCATCGGGAGGTCCGAGGGCAGGGTGCTGTGGATGGCGGTCGTCTGGAACATCAGGCGCCCGGTGGCATCCTTGTTGCCCAGCTTTGCCAGTTCCAGCCCTTCGTCAAGGTGCGTGGCGTCCTGCACCAGCGAGTCCAGCGAACGGCTGACCTGACGCGCGTTGCGCGCCACTTCGGACATGCCTTTTTTCTGGTGATCCAGTTCTTCCAGCGTCATCATCGGCAGGAAGATGTCGTGTTCCTCGAAGCGGAACAGCGAGCTGGGGTCGTGCAGCAGCACGTTCGTGTCAAGCACGAACAACTTGCGCGGGGCGTTCTCGGCGCGCGCCTTGCCGCGCTTGGCCGGCGCGGGCGTAGCCTTGGCCTGGCGCGC
>DMTA01000436.1 GCA_003454835.1 Achromobacter sp.
AGCGCACGCCCCAGCCCCGCCAGCGGGTCGGGCGCGTGGCGCGCCAGCAGCGCGGCCACGTCGTCCCGCGAAAACGGGTGCGCTTCCATCGAGACGACATGCAGGGCCGCAGGCCGCTGCGGATCGTTCCGCCATGCCTGCCACAGCGCCAGAAAATTCAGCCCCAGCCCGAACCCCGTCTCGCAGACGGTGAACGACGCCCGCCCCCGCCAGCGCTCCGGCAGGCCGTTGCCGCGCAGGAAGACGTGCTCGGCTTGGCCGAGCGCCCCGGACGGCGAGTGATAGACGTCGCCATAGGCAGAACTGACCAGCCTGCCGTCGACATCGACACCGACCTTTGCGGGAACCAGCGGAACGTAAGTCACAGACATCCAGCCCAATTAAATACAGATACGAAGAAGCGCGAATTATCGGGCCACCGGCCGATTCGCGTTGGATGCGCACCACGCCGCCAGATGGATTAGCCCGTTTGCCACAGGTTTGACGCATGGGCGGGCTTACACTGGGCCAATGGATACCTACGATCAGCCCCAATCGCTGGCTTCGCCCATCGACCTGTGCGCCGCGATCGACGCGGCAGTCACGGCCGCCCATGCCGGCGCAGCCATCCTGCAATCCTACGCGCACCACCGCGCCGATCTCGTGATAGATCGCAAGGCCCGCAACGATCTCGTATCCCAGGCGGACCGCGAGGCGGAGGCCGCGATCATCCAGGAGCTGAAGACGCGCACGCCCAAGTTCGGCATCGTCGCCGAAGAAACGGGCGGCAAGGCCCAAGGCGCGGCCACCTGGTACATCGACCCGCTCGACGGCACCACCAACTTCCTGCACGACATCCCGCACTACGCCGTCTCGATCGCCCTGATCGCGCACGCCGGCACGTCGATGTCGGCCAACCAGACCCTGACCGAAGACACGCCGGTGATCGGCGTGGTCTACGACCCCTGCCGCGAAGAGCTGTTCACGGGCGTGTACGGCGTGGGCGCATGGCTCAATGGCAGGCGGATCACGTGCTCGCGCACGCAGACGATCGAAGACGCCGTGCTGGCCACAGGCTTCCCGTTCCGCGACTTCTCATTTGCCGCGCAATACATGCCGATGCTGCATGACGCGATCAACCGTTCACGCGGCGTGCGCCGCATGGGCGCCGCCGCGCTGGACCTGGCCTGGACCGCCTGCGGCCGTTACGACGGCTATTGGGAAATGGGCCTGGCGCCCTGGGACGTGGCCGCGGGAACGCTGATCCTGCGCGAAGCGGGCGGCGTGTGCACCGACATGCACAAACAGGATCCGTGGCCGATCGGCGGGCGCGTCGTGGCGGGCAATCCCGCCATCGAACGCGCGCTGCATGAAATGATTGCCCCGCATCTGGACAAGCAGGGCTGAGACTCAAGCCGCAGGCAGCCAAGGGCGGCCCGAACACCGGAGGCCGCCTTGCGCGGCCTCTGGCACTTTACGCGGACGCCTTGGCGGAACCAGCGGCTGCCTTCGCGTCCGGCCGCAGCTCGCGGCGCAGGATCTTGCCCACATTGCTCTTGGGCAGCTCGTCGCGGAACTCCACGAAGCGCGGGCGCTTGTAGCCCGTCAGCTTGTCCTTGCACCACTGCTGCACCTGTTCTTCGGTCAGCGCCGGATCCTTTTTCACGACGAACACCTTGACCGCTTCGCCGGAGTGTTCGTCCGGCACGCCGATCGCCGCACATTCCAGCACGCCGGGGTGCTGCGCCACCGCCGCTTCCACTTCGTTCGGATACACCTTGAAGCCGGACACCGCGATCATGTCCTTCTTGCGATCCACGATGCGCGTGTAGCCCTGCTCGTCCATGATGCCGATGTCGCCGGTACGGAAGTAGCCGTCGGCCGTCATCGAATCGCGCGTTTCATCGGGCTTGCGCCAGTAACCCAGCATGACCTGCGGCCCGCGGATGCCGACTTCACCACGCTCGCCAAGCGGAACCTCGTGGCCGGCGTCATCCAGAATCGCCACATCCGTCGACGGCAACGGCAGCCCGATCGAACCGGAATACGCGGTCGCGTTGGTGGGATTGACCGTCGCCACGGGCGAGGTCTCGGACAGGCCGTAGCCTTCGATCAGCGGCCGGCCGGTGATCTTCAGCCAGCGTTCGGCCACCTGCTGCTGCACGGCCATCCCGCCGCCCAGCGTCAGCCGCAGGCCGGAAAAATCCAGCTTCGCAAAGTCTTCGTTATGCGCCAGGGCGTTGAACAGCGTATTGACGCCCGGGAACAGATTCACCGGCGTCTTGCGCCATGCGTTGATCAGCGACGGCTGATCGCGCGGATTGATGATGAGCACGTTGCGCATGCCCGCATGCAGGGCATACAGGCCGCAAACCGTCATGGCGAACACGTGATACAGCGGCAGCGCGCTGATGATGGTGAGTTGCTGGTCCGCCAGGTCATGCACGACCGGCTGCGCCACCGCTTCCGTCTGCAGCACGTTGGCCACCAGATTGCGGTGCGACAGCATCGCGCCCTTGGGCACGCCCGTGGTGCCGCCCGTGTACTGCAGCACCGCCACGTCGTCCATCGAAATGGACGGCGGATTGAAGGGCAGATGCGCGCCTTCGTGCAGCAGCTTGGGCAGCGCGAGCGCGCCGTCGATGTGCCACGCAGGCACGATCTTCTTGATGTAGCGCGCGGCCAGGTTGACCAACGGCGCCTTCAGGCCGCCGAGCAGATCCCCCGGGCCGGTCACGACGATGTGCTTGAGTTCGCCGCGATTGGAGACTTGCTGCAAGGTATGCGCGAAGTTTTCCAGGATGACGATGACGGACGCGCCGCTGTCCAGCAATTGGCGCTGCAATTCATCAGCGGTATAGAGCGGATTGACGTTCACCACGGTCATGCCGGCCCGCAGCGACCCCAGCATGCACACCAGATACGCCGGCACGTTGGGCATCATCAGTGCCACACGCGAACCCTTTTCGAGGTGCAGGCCTTGCAGCCATGCCGCGAAGGCGCGCGCCTGCCCGTCGAGCTGCGCATAGGTGATGTTGCTGCCCATCGCCGTGCATGCGATGCGCGGCGCGTAACGCTTGCAGGCCCGGTCCAGCAAGTCGGTGAGCGAGGAATATTCCTCGGTGGAGATCTCCGCTGGAACGCCTTGGGGATACTGAGCAAGCCACGGACGCGTCATGGTATTTGTCTCCATTAAATTGATTTTTGAATGATGATACCCTTTGTCCGTTCCCCATATTCCGCCCGAGTTCGCTCATGAAACTCCTTGAACCCATCGTTGCCTGGCACCAGGATATTTCCAAGATCCGACGCGATATCCACGCGCATCCCGAACTGGCCTTCGAAGAGTTCCGCACCGCCGACGTGGTGGCGGCCAAGCTCGAGGAATGGGGCATTGAAATCCATCGCGGATTGGGCGGCACGGGCGTCGTCGGCATCATCCGCGGCAACCAGCCCGGCGATCGCGCCGTGGGTCTGCGCGCCGACATGGACGCGCTGCCGATGCAAGAGGTCAACACCTTCGCGCATGCCAGCCAGAACGAAGGCAAGATGCACGCCTGCGGCCACGACGGCCACACCGCCATGCTGCTGGCCGCGTCCCAATACCTGGCCGCGAACCGTGATTTCGCGGGCACGGTCTACGTGATCTTCCAGCCCGCCGAGGAAGGCGGCGGCGGCGCCAAGCGCATGATCGACGATGGCCTCTTCACGCAATTCCCCATGGAGGCGGTGTTCGGCATGCACAACTGGCCCGGCATGAAGCCCGGCCAGTTCGGTCTGACACCCGGCCCCATCATGGCCTCGAGCAACGAATTCTCGATCGTCATCAAGGGCAAGGGCACGCACGCCGGCATGCCTCATTTGGGCATCGACCCCGTCATGGCCGCCGTGCAGATGGCGCAATCGCTGCAGACCATCGTCACGCGCAACCGCAATCCGCTGGATGCGGCCGTGCTCAGCATCACGCAGATCCACGCAGGCAGCGCCGACAACGTCGTGCCTAACCATGCCGAATTGCGCGGCACGGTGCGCACCTTCACGCTGGACGTGCTGGACCTGATCGAACGCCGTATGGAAGAGATCGCCCGTCACACCAGCGCGGCGATGGACTGCGAAGTCGAATTCACGTTCCAGCGCAACTATCCGCCCACCATCAATCACGCCGACGAAGCCGCATTCTGCGCCGACGTGCTGCGCGACATCGTCGGCGAGGACAACGTCAACGCCAACGTGCAGCCGACCATGGGCGCGGAAGACTTCGCCTTCATGCTGCAGGAACTGCCGGGCTGTTATGTCTGGATCGGCAACGGCACCGGCGAGCACCGCGACAGCGGCCATGGCCTGGGCCCCTGCATGCTGCACAACGGCAGCTACGACTTCAACGACGATCTGCTGCCCCTCGGCGGCACCTACTGGGTGCAGCTCGCGCTCAAGCGGCTGGCCAAGGCCTGAACGGCCAGGGCGCGTAGTTACCCGACTTCCTGCCCGCCGACCGCCAGGCACATCGCCAGAAAGCGTTCGGCGGCGCGGGCAGCCGCATCGGCATGCGGCACCAGGATGCTCAGCGTTCGCGTCAGCGGCTTGGGCAATAGACGCAGGGCCGCCAGCGCTCCATCTTCGTGACGCATCGACATCACGGACACAAAGCCCACGCCCAACCCCGCGCGCACCGCCTGCTTCACCCCTTCC
>DMTA01000437.1 GCA_003454835.1 Achromobacter sp.
GCAATCGTGGCCCCGCGCGCCGAGTGCCGCGGCCGCGCCAGGCGCTAAAGAACTCGTGCGGCGGCCCGCACTATCTCGACGCAAAAAAAGAGACCGCGACATTCGCCACGGTCTCTTCGCTACTACCACTTCAACTGCTGACTTCAACTTCAACTGCTGACTTCAACTTCAACTGCGAACTGCAACTTCAACTGCGAACTGCGAACTGCAACTTCAACTGCGAACTGCAACTTCAACTGCTGACTTCAACGTCTACTGCCACTACTACTTCAACCGCCGCTGTACACCGAAAATACCGGCCTCAGGCCATGATGCCACCCGAGGCCGGCCGGGCTACAGCAAGCAGCTCACCGGCTGATCGGCGGGTACTCGAGCTCGCCGAACGTGTATTGACCGCTGGCCTTCGCTTGCGCCAGTTCCTGCTGAACGTCAGCGCGCGACTTCGCGCTGCCCGACGTTGCAACGACCGGCGGGTACTGCAATTCGCCGAACGTGTATTGACCGCTGACCTTGGCTTGCTGCAGCTCGGCTTGCACTTCCTGCGAGCTCAAGCTGGTCTTTTGGGGCAGGGCGGGCGGATAGTCCAGCTCGCCGAACGTGTACTGACCGCTTGCCTTCGCTGCTTGCAGTTCCGTCGCCACTTGAGCGCTGCTCTTCGCTTGTTCAACGCCGGCGGCTTGTGCGCCGACACCGGCCAGGGCCAGGGATAGGAAAAGGGTAGTTGCTAGGGTTTTCATGGTGAGACCTCCAATTCGTCGTAAAGAGGGACCGAATCCGGCGGCACTCCGTCGTGGTTCGTTTGCTGTTCCCGATGGACTGAATTGTGCGCGCCTTCCCACCTGGGATAAACCCTTAATCCCTGAAAACATCTTTCCAAATAACCGAGTAATAGATAAAAAGGAAAGAATTGGCTCCATAAATGGAATGGTCAAGCCCAGTCCAAGAATTCTCGTAGCGCAGCACCCCACCCACTATGCAAAAAAACCCCTGCCGAAGCAGGGGCTTTTCAAAAAGGGGAGTTTTCAGGGCTTCTTGAAATCTCCCGCCAGCGCCGTGCTGAACCCGTCCGGCCGCACATACTTGCGCAGTGCTGCGTTCACCGACTCCGGCGTCAACGCGGAAATCTTCTTGTCCATTTCAGCAGACCACGCAAACGTGCGACCGCGCTCCAGATAGTCCAGCCACGTGCTCGCCAGCACATCGTCCTGCGCCCGAGCCAGATTCCGGTAATTCAGCAGGGCCGTGATGCCCTCCGAGATTTCCTTCTCCGAGAAACCGTCCTTAAGCACGCGCGCCAGTTCCTCGTTGATCGCCTTCTCCAGCCGCTCGCGATTTTGCGGCGCGTAGATTGCGTAGATGCTCCAGCTTGCGGTCGGTTCAAACGCCGACACCGACAGTGAGCTGCGCACGTTATACGACAGGCCTTCCGTCTCGCGCACCCGGTTCCACAGACGCGACGTCTCCGATGCGCCGAACAGGTAATTGGCCAGGTACAGCGCCGGATAGTCCGCGTCCGTATCCTGCAGCTTCAGCGGCATGCGCGACAGATAGAACGCGTTGGCCTTGTCCGGCGTGTCGATGTCGAACTGCTTGGCCGGCACGTCGCGGTACGGGTTCGCCACGCGGGTGTAGGCCGGCGCCTTCTTCCATCCGGCCAGTCCCGTGCGCAGCGACTTTTCCAGCGCTGCGGGTTCAAAATCGCCCACCGCCGAGAACTCGATATCGCCCGCGCCGTAGAACTTGGCGTGGAACTTCGCCAGTGCCTCGCGATTCAGGCCGCGCACGCTGGTCAGCGACTCTTCGAACGTCGGCACGTAACGCAGGTCGTCCGCAGGCCACGGATTGTCGTGGCGGGCCAGCGCGCGGCCGGCCAGGGCCGACGGTTCCGTCATCGCATTCTGGATCGAGGTTTCAAGCTGGCGTTGATATTCCTCCACCTGCTCCTTCGGGAAGCTGGCGTTGCGGATGATCTCCAGCGCCAGCGCCGTCAGTTCAGGAAGATTTTCGCCCTTGGTCGACATCGCCACCTTCAGCGTTGTGCCGCCGCCGCTGAAGCCAAGTTCGGCTTGCAGCTTGTCAAGGCGGTCCTGGATATCCTGGCGCGACAGCTTGTCCGTGCCGCGCAGCAGCAGGTCCGCGGCTGCGCTGGAATTCACACGCTGGCCCAGCAGGTCCTTGTCGTTGCCGAACTGGATCAGCATCTGCGCCTGCACACGGCTGCCCCGCGTGGCCTTGGGCAACAGCGCCAGTTTTACCGGGCCGTTGGGCAGGTCAAGCGTCGTGCGCTGCGTCAGCTTGTCGATGTTGGCCGGCGACGGATCGAACGCCGACGCCGCCTTGAAATCCGGATCGCCCTTGTAGTCCTTGAACACCGCGGTGAGATCCACGCGATCCGTCTGCGGCGCACGCACCGGCTTTTCGGTCGGAATGTAGCGGCCTTCGATGCGGTTGCTCTGCAAAAGATAGGTCGTCGCGGCCTTTTGCACCTCGGCCAGCGTTGCCTTGCGCGCGCGGTCGCGCTGCAGGAAGAACAGGCGCCAGTCCCCCGCAGCGATCGCTTCGGACAGCGCCACGCCCACCTGCTCCGGATCGCTATATGTCTGTTCCCACGACGTCAGCCACTTGCTGCGCGCGCGGTCCAGTTCCTGCTCCGTGAAAGGCTTCTTGTCGAGCGACTCCAGCGTGCCCGTCAGTGCCTTCATCGCCGCGTCGAGGTCCTTGCCCGGTGTGAGCTGCGCGGCGAACATCGCCAGCCCCGGGTCCAGATTTTCCATCGTGAAGCCGAACACGCCCGAGGCCAGCTTGGTCGGGACCAAGGCATGGTAAAGGCGGCCGGAAGGCGTGTCCGCCAGGATCGTGGTCGCCAGGTCGAACGGCACGAAGTCCGCACTGCCGCCGGCCGGGATGTGATACATCGCCGCGACCAGCGGGGTGCCGCCGGTGCGGCGCAGCGTCACGGAGCGTTCGCCGTCCTGGGCCGGTTCCACCGTGTATTCCGGCGGCAGCTTGCGGTCGGGCTTGGGCAGCTTGCCCAGCGTGGCCTCGATGTCTGCCAGCGTCGTCAGCGGGTCGAACTTGCCCGCCACGATCAGCACGGCGTTATCGGGCTGGTAATACTCGTGATAGAACGCGCGCAGCTGGCCGATGTCCACGTTTTCGACGTCGGAACGCGCGCCGATCGTGTTCTTGCCGTAGCTGTGCCACTGGTAGGCGGCGGCCTGCATCTTCTGCATCAGGATGCGGAACGGGCTGTTTTCGCCGCTTTCCATCTCGTTGCGGACCACGGTCATTTCCGAGTCCAGGTCTTCCTTGGCGATCAACGAATTGACCATCGCATCGGCCTGCCAGCCGAGATACCACTTCAGCGTTTCGGGGTTGGCCGCAAAGCTGGCGAAATAATTGGTGCGGTCGCTGGACGTCGAGCCGTTGGCCTGCAATCCGCGGCGCGAGAACTCGCCCATCGCGTTGCGGGTGGTCGACGTGCCCTTGAACAGCATGTGCTCCAGCAGGTGCGCCATGCCGGTCTGGCCGTAGTTTTCATTGCGCGAGCCCACCAGGTACGTCATGTTGACCGTGGTGGATGGCTTGGATTCGTCGGGTACCAGGAGCACCCGCAGGCCATTGGCCAGGCGGTATTCGGTGATGCCTTCGATCGAGGCGGCCTCCGTGACGCCGGCCGGCAGGCTGGCGGCTCCGGCCTGAAAGGCCAGGAAGGAGGAAAACAGCAGCACGCCTAGCGGGCGCGGCAGCTTCGACAGGGACAAGCGCATGGCGGACTATTCCTTTGGCATGGCAGAATCCGTTGGAGTGTATACGTTGGCAATGGTTCAGGCGGCCGGGAAGGGCGCAATCGCTGGACCGCCGGACCGCCGGATCGCCGGATCGCCGGATCGCCAGATCGCCAGATCGCCAGCCGCCATGCTGAGGAAGTTGATATGTCCCTGACCGTCGAAGTCGAAACGCCTCGCCTCGTGCTGCGGCAATGGCGCGCCGCCGACCGCGAACCGTTCGCCGCCCTTAATGCCGACCCGCAAGTGACGCAGTTCCTGCTGCCGGTGACGCCCCGAGAAAGCGACGCCCTGGCCGACAGGCTGGCTGCGGGGATCGACGAACACGGCTGGGGCTTCTGGGCCGTCGAAGTGCCGGGCGTCGCGCCCTTCATCGGTTTCGTCGGCATCAAGCCGCTGGCGCCCGTCCTGCCCTTTGCTCCCGGCGTCGAGATCGGCTGGCGCCTAGCGCAACCGTTCTGGGGACGGGGCTATGCCAGCGAAGCGGCTGACGCGGCATTGCGGGTGGGCTTCGAACAGGTTGGCGCGGAAGAAATCGTCGCCTTCACCGCCACAAACAATGTGCGGTCGCGTGCCGTGATGGACCGTCTGGGCATGGCCGCGGAAAAGGAACTCTTCGACCATCCGGCCGTGCCCGCAGGACACCCCCTGCGCGCGCATGTGCTGTACCGCCTCGGACGCGAGGCCTGGCGCCGGCGGCGGAAAACGGGCGGCGCCAACGACGGGGCCATCTTCGCGGCAGCTTGATACGCCGCCAACCCGCGCCAGTCTTGATGCTGCGATGCAGCAGTCCCGTTTTCCCAGGGGATTTGAACCCGTTCCGGCTGCGGGTGTAAGCTTTCAAGGACGCATTAGCTGTTGCTGACGGGATGCGCGACGGCCGTCTTACCGGCTTCCCGTCCAACGCCAGACGCCACCTCAGCGTGGCGCCGGTGCTTGTCGTTCGCGCCTTCGCCGCCGGCATCCTGCCGGCGCATTCTACGGAGGAACGACCCATGCTGACCGAAATCGTCACGCGTGCCTTGTCCCAACTGACTGGCAACGCCCTCAACGGCGATGGCATCAAAGGACAGTTTCAATACGCTTATGCCAGTGATGACGGCCAATACGTGGCCATACTGACCCATGACATGACCACCTATGTGGTGGACCTGAGTACGCAGCGGTATTTCGCGGAGTGCGGTGGATCGCCTCGCGGATTTGCCGGCCATGTGCTTGAAATGGAGGGCGCCACCGCGCGCTCCCATCCGTGGCCCGCCGCGCAAGATTTGTTCGACCTGGACATGGATGCCGACGAATTGTCGTGGCGGCAATGCCCCGGTCTGCGCCACATGAGTACGCGCGCGCATCGATCTGTGGAGAGCCGCGCCGCCTGAGAGTGGCCAGAAGCGGCAACGTTTCACTGAACCGGCATCACCGCCGGTTTTTTTTCGTCCTCATCATGCCTGCGGGCAGCGCCGTCGCTAAAATTCCGGCCATGAAAACGCCCGCCGAACTTCACGCCCCGCAAGGCGCCACGCTGGTCGACTGCACGCACGAGCGCCACGCCGACCAGATCCTGGCCATCTTCAATGACGCCATCGCGACGTCCACCGCGCTGTACGACTACAAGCCGCGGCCGCGTGAAGCCATGGATGGATGGTTCAAGACCAAGCAGCAGGGCGGTTTTCCCGTCGTAGGGCTTGAGAATGCGGAGGGCGAATTGATGGCGTTTGCCAGCTACGGCACGTTTCGCGCGTTTCCCGCGTTCAAGTATTCGGTCGAGCATTCCGTGTACGTGGATGCGCGCTTTCGCGGCCGCGGCCTGGGCGAAGCGATGATGGCCATTCTGATCGAGCGGGCGCGCGCCAATGGCGTGCACGTGCTGGTCGGCGGCATCGACGCCTCGAACCAGGGCAGCATCCGCCTGCATGAAAAGCTGGGATTCGTGCATGCCGGCACAATCCGCCAGGCCGGCTTCAAGTTCGGACGCTGGCTCGATCTGGCCTTCTATCAATTGACGCTGGAAACGCCGGAAAACCCGGTCGACGGCTAAGAACGCCAACCGCAGCAGCGGCATCGCCGCCGCGCCCGCGCAGCTACTTCGACAGCACCCGCATCGCCTGCTCCAGTCCGGCGACGGTCACGGGATACATGCGGTCCTGCATGATGTCGCGCATCAGCGCGATGGACTGGCGGTACTGCCAGGACGCCGTGGGCTCGGGGTTCAGCCAGACCGACTTGGGCCACGCGTCCAGCAGCCGGCGCATCCATTCGGCGCCGGGTTCCTTGTTGTAGTGCTCGACCGAACCTCCCGGCTGCAGGATCTCGTACGGGCTCATCGTGGCGTCGCCGACGATGATCAGGCGCCAGTCCGGGTTGTACTTGCGCAGCACGTCCCAGGTGTCGAAGCGCTCGTTCTGGCGACGGCGGTTGCTTTGCCACAGGCTTTCGTACGGGCAGTTGTGGAAGTAATAGACCTCGAGGTTGCGGAATTCGCTGCGGGCCGCCGAGAACAGTTCCTCGACCCGGCCAATGTGGTCGTCCATGCTGCCGCCCACGTCCAGCAGCATCAGCACCTTCACCGTGTTGTGGCGCTCCGGGATCATGCGCAGGTCCAGGTGGCCCGCATTGCGGGCCGTGCTGGCGATGGTGTCGTCCAGGTCCAGTTCCAGTTCGGCGCCCTGGCGCGCGAAGCGGCGCAGGCGGCGCAGCGCCACCTTGAAATTGCGCGTGCCCAGTTCGACCTGATCGTCGTAGTCCTTGAACTGGCGCATGTCCCAGACCTTGACCGCCGTGCGGTTGCCGGCCGATGCGCCGCCCACGCGGATGCCTTCGGGGTGATAGCCCCCGTTGCCGAACGGCGAGGTGCCGCCCGTTCCGATCCACTTGCTGCCGCCTGCGTGGCGTTCCTTCTGCTCGTCCAGGCGCTCCTTGAAGAGCTCCATCAGCTTGTCCCAGCCGTGCTTTTCGATGGCGGCCTTTTCTTCGGGCGACAGGCTTTTCTCGAACTGCTTGATCAGCCAGTCGAGCGGAATGTCCTTGCCCGCGGGCAGCGCGGCTTCGATGCCGCGGTAATACGCGCCGAAGGCCTTGTCGTAGCGGTCGTAGAGGGACTCGTCCTTGACGAGCGTGGCGCGCGCCAGGAAGTAGAACTCGTCCAGCGTGGGCGACATCAGGTTCTGACGCAGGGCGTCCACCAGCGTCAGGTATTCCTTGACCGAGACGGGCAGCTTGTGCGCCCGCAGGTGATAGAAGAAGTCGATCAGCATGTTCTGGCCGCCCGTGGATGCCGGGTCAGCGGCGCTGGCCGCCGCGCGTCATGGCCGCCAGGCGTTCGAGCAGATGCACGTCCTGCTCGTTCTTTAGCAGCGCGCCGGCCATCAGCGGCACGGCGGTGGCCGTGTGCGCGTCGATCTGCGCGGCCGTGACGTCTTCGGCCAGCAAGAGGCGCAGCCAGTCCAGCAATTCGGACGTGGACGGTTTTTTCTTCAGCCCGGGCGCATCGCGCAGCGAGAAGAACGTGTCGAGCGCGGCGCGCAGCACGTCCTGCTTCAGGTCCGGATAGTGGACAGCCACGATGTCGCGCATCGTCTCGCGGTCCGGAAAACGGATGTAGTGAAAGAAGCACCGGCGCAGGAATGCGTCGGGCAAATCCTTTTCGTTGTTGGACGTGATGATGACGAGCGGACGGTGGCGCGCCGCGATGGTCTCGCGCGTCTCGTACACATGGAATTCCATGCGGTCCAGCTCGCGCAGCAGGTCATTGGGGAATTCGATGTCGGCCTTGTCGATCTCGTCGATCAGCAGCACCACCGGCTCGTGCGACTGGAACGCCTGCCATAGCGTGCCCTGCACGATGTAATTGCGGATGTCGCGGACCTTTTCATCACCAAGCTGCGAATCGCGCAAGCGCGACACGGCGTCGTATTCGTACAGCCCCTGATGCGCCTTCGTGGTGGACTTGATGTGCCATTGCAGGAGCGGCCGGCCCAGGGCGCGGGCCACTTCCTCGGCCAGCATCGTCTTGCCGGTGCCGGGTTCGCCCTTGATGAGCAGCGGGCGCTGCAAGGTGAGGGCGGCGTTAACGGCGAGCTTGAGGTCATCGGTGGCGACGTAGCTGTCGGTGCCATCGAAGCGGGCTGGCTTGGCGGGTGAGGCGGTCTGGGCTGCGGACATGGTCTGATGGCTTCTGTGGTTTGATTGGGATCAACACTAACGCAAGGTATTAATCCTGAGCAATTATCGTACAATCAGGCGGTTTTGCTTTGGGTTCCACCCGCAACGTGTTTGCAGAGGGCCTTTTCGTGTGAGCAGGCCCTAGTCCTTAGCCATACCAAGAAGAGTCATTCCAATGAAGTTGCGAACCTCTCTGAAGTACACGGTTTCCGTGTTGGCCACGATGGCGTCCTGTGCGATCGCCGGCCAGGCTGTTGCTGCAGACGCAGCGCCGGTCGGTAATGTCCAGAACGCCCGCGACAAGGTTTCGATGTGCATCGGTTGCCACGGAATCCCGGGCTACAAGGCATCGTTTCCCGAGCTTTACCACGTTCCGATGATTGCTGGCCAGAACGCCAAGTACATCGAAACCGCCCTCAACGAGTACAAGAAAGGCGCGCGCAGCCATCCCACGATGGACGCCGTTGCCGGCAGCCTGTCCGATCAGGACATTGCCGACTTGGCCGCGTACTACTCGAATCTCAAATAAGGGGGCAAAACCATGAACCGCACCATGCTTGCCCTTGCGGGCGCGACCCTGGCCATTTCGGGTGCTGCTGCCCAGGCGCAGGACCTGGCGGCCGGCAAGGCCGTCTTCGAGAAGTTCAATTGCGCCTCGTGCCACGGCGCCGACGCCAAGACGGCCGTGGATCCCGCGTATCCGACGCTGGCCGGGCAGCACGCCGACTACCTGGCGCATGCATTGAAGGCCTACAAGCGGGGCGCCTCCGGCAGCGCCGCCACGGCCAATGTGCGCAAGAACCCCATCATGGGCGCCTTCGCCACGCAGCTGTCCGACCAGGACATTTCCAACGTGTCGGCGTGGCTGGCCACGCTGCCCAGCGATTTGGGCGTGCGCCGCTAGGACGCATCGGCTTCGGCCGAAGTGAATGAAAAACCCTCGCTAGCGAGGGTTTTTTTCGTTGAGTCAGAGGCTGGCGCGTCGGCGGATCAGGTCGATGTAGGTGTCGCTGTCCAGCGGCGTGCCCAGGCGCTGCGCTTCCCAGACCACCTGGCCCAGACATTCCATGATTTCGTGCGCGGCGTGGTGCGCGTCCGAGCGCGCGGTGAGCTGCTGGTAGGCCTGGCGGATGCCGGGCGGATGGTCGATTGACAGTTGTTCCGCAATGGCCAGGTGCATGGACAGGTGCAGGAACGGATTGGTGCGGCCTTTTTCCACCGCGTACTCGGCGGTCATGGCGTCGGGGCTTTCGAGGTCGCCGTGATATTCGGGGTGCTCGATGATCCAGTCCAGCGCAATAGCCTCCAGCGGGGTCAGGACCTCGTTGGCGCGATGCTTGCGCCAGGTTTCAATAAAGAATTCGCGGACTTGGTCGCGGGAGGGATTGAACATTCGGGAGGGGGCCAAAAGCAGGATGTAGTCGCATTATTTTACCGCCCCGAGCGGGCCGCCGGTTTCGCCCGGCGCATTGCGATATAGAATGGGTTGCTATCCGCCATCCGGTGTGCGGTTCGCAGGAGGCGGTATAACCCGCGGAATCGGACGCTGTCCGATCCTGGCGCGTGCAGAAAAACCACCCGGAGCAAATGGAGCATTCATGTCCTACCAACATATCAAGGTTCCCGCCGGCGGCCAGAAAATTGCGGTCAACGCCGATTTCTCGCTGAATGTGCCTGACCAACCCATCATCCCCTTCATCGAAGGCGACGGCACGGGCGCCGACATCACCCCCGTCATGATCAAGGTCGTCGACGCGGCGGTGCAGAAGGCCTATGGCGGCAAGCGCAAGATCCATTGGATGGAAGTCTATGCCGGCGAAAAGGCCACCAAGGTCTACGGTCCTGACGTGTGGCTGCCCGACGAAACCCTGGAAGTCGTCAAAGACTACGTGGTTTCCATCAAGGGCCCGCTGACCACCCCGGTCGGTGGCGGCATCCGGTCGTTGAACGTGGCGCTGCGCCAGCAGCTCGACCTGTATGTCTGCCTGCGCCCGGTGGCGTATTTCAAGGGCGTGCCGTCGCCGGTGCGCGAGCCCGAAAAAACCAACATGGTGATCTTCCGCGAGAACTCCGAAGACATCTATGCCGGCATCGAATACATGGCCGAAAGCGAGCAGGCCAAGGAACTGATCCAGTTCCTGCAGACCAAGCTCGGCGTCAAGAAGATCCGTTTCCCGAACACCTCGTCCATCGGCATCAAGCCCGTGTCGCGCGAAGGCACCGAGCGCCTGGTGCGCAAGGCCGCGCAGTACGTCATCGATAACGACCGCACGTCGCTGACGCTGGTGCACAAGGGCAACATCATGAAGTTCACCGAGGGCGGCTTCCGCGATTGGGGTTATGAGCTTCTGCAGAAGGAATTCGGCGCACAGCTGATCGACGGCGGCCCGTGGTGCAAGTTCAAGAATCCCAAGACGGGCCGCGAGATCATCGTCAAGGACGTGATCGCCGACGCGTTCCTGCAGCAGATCCTGCTGCGTCCGGCCGAATACGACGTCATCGCCACGCTGAACCTGAATGGCGATTACATCTCCGACGCGCTGGCCGCGCAAGTGGGCGGCATCGGCATCGCGCCGGGCGCCAACATGTCCGATTCCGTGGCCATGTTTGAAGCCACCCATGGCACGGCGCCCAAGTATGCCGGCAAGGACTATGTGAACCCCGGTTCCGAGATCCTGTCGGCCGAAATGATGCTGCGTCACATGGGCTGGACCGAAGCTGCCGACCTGATCATCTCCAGCATGGAAAAGTCGATCCAGTCCAAGAAGGTCACGTACGACTTTGCCCGGTTGCTGGAAGGCGCGACGCAGGTGTCGTGCTCGGGCTTCGGTCAGGTGATGATCGAAAACATGTAAGTCTCGGTCGGGGTCCGCGCAAGGCTGCCCGCCGCGCGCCAGGGTCCTGATCCTGCTTTTTGCAAAACCCGCCCGCCGTCATGGCGGGCGGGTTTTGTCTAACCAACCGGCACGATGTTCGTGCCCAAGTCTTTCGGGTTGATTGTTGTGCCCCAACTGTATGTTTCTTTGGCCACCTGGCTGGTCCTCCTGGTCCCCGCGTTGGCCTTGACCAGTCCGGTGGGCGGGCCGGCGGTCCTGTATCTGAGCGCCCTGACCGCGTTGACCGCGCTGGCGGTCAATGCGATCAAACGTTATGAACCGATGAATCTGCGCGAGCTGTCGCCCATATTTATCGCGTTGCTGTCGCCGCTGGCCTGTATGTTCATCACGTTCGGCGCGACGGGCGTGATGAGCAGTTCGGAATTCGAAAAGCTGATGCGCTTTGCACTGGCTCTGCCGGTGCTGTGGCTACTGCTGCGGGCGCCTGTGCGTTGGCTCAAGCACGTGCAATGGACCATCCTCGTCGGCGCGCTGGCCGGTGCGGGCATTCTGATCGTCGTTACCGCCATGTTCGACCGCAATGCCGTCGTTCAGGTCGGTGCGCGCTACAACGCGGTGGCCTTCGCAAACATGACGTTGCTGTTTGGCGGCATGACGCTGCTGTCGTTGGGATGGGGGCCCAGCACGCGCTGGCCGCGCCTGGAAACGGCGGTCAAGGTATTGGCCGTTGTGTTGACGGTTTACGCGACGTGGCAGTCGGAAACGCGTAGCAGCTGGATGATGTTGCCCATTCTGGGCGTGGTTTTTCTGCTGGGCCTGCGCAACTGGCGACGCCGCCACAAGGTGTACTGTGCCCTGGCGATCAGCCTTACCCTGGTTGTCAGCGCAGCCGCCATCTGGACGTTCAGCAGTCGCATGCAGCAGATTACGTACGACGTTCAAGGGTTTGCGACGTCTTCGAACCGGGACACGTCATTCGGTATTCGTCTGCAGCTGTGGCATGCATCGATTCTCATGTTCGAAAAAAGCCCGATCGTGGGTATCGGGCCGAGCAAGTTCCGCGAAGAGCTGCGCGTGCTGCAAGGGCAGGGGATCGTGACGCAGGAAGTTGTCGATGGCTTTGGCGAACCCCACAACGACCTGTTGGCGGCGCTGGCCGGTTACGGGATTTTGGGGCTCTTCAGCATTCTTGCGCTGTACCTCGTGCCGGCAGCCGTTTTCTTTCGACGCCTGGCGAGCGACGACCGCGTGATTCGCGTCGGCGCCCAGATGGGGCTTCTGTTCTGCCTGAGCTATTGCGCCTTCAGCCTGACCGAGATGATGTTCCGCAACATGCGCAGCGTCCCCACCTACGGGCTGATCATGGTGACGCTGATTGCGCTGACCACGGTGCGACCGGCGCGCAAGGTTCTGCCCTCGTCCCCGTCTGTGGCGTAACGCCGCGCGGGCGCCGGTCCCGCGATCGGGCGCCAGATAAAACGCAAGGTGCAACGCGCCTTGCGTTTTTTTTATCGGATTTGAGCTAGATCAAAGTGACTAGTCAAATCGAATTCAAACGAAGTTTGAAATAGTATGCTCGCCGACCGGGTTACATAAAACGTCACATCCAGCCAGATATTGTTTCGAATGGGTGGCGTATGAAAGAGCGTCGATGAGAAATTCCAGCTTGCGTAGGGAACTGTTGTGGTTCGTGTTTGCCATTGGCGCCGCCGTCCTGGCGCTGGGCGCGTGGGACGCCTGGCAGCGCCGCGCGGAGATGGTGGACGACCGCAAGACGGAGCTTCGTCATGTCCTGGACATGGCCGAAGGCATTGTCCGCGGCGGCCAGCTGCGCGTGCGCGAAGGCGTGCCGCTGGTCGACGTCAAGCGCGACGTCGCGCGCCAGCTCTCGCAACTGCGGTATGGCGAGGACGGCTATGTGGGCGCGTTTGGCGACGACTACGATCTGCTGGTGCATCCCGACGCGAAGCTGGTTGGCACGAACGTTCGCGCCACGCGCGACAGCGATGGGCAACCGCTGTTTGAAAACCTCCTTGCGCAAGGCAAGGCGGGCGGCGGCTATGTGCGCTACCTGTTTCCGCGCCCTGGTTCCGAGGATCCGTTGCCCAAGCTGACCTACGCGGCGTACGACGCGGAATGGGGCTGGCTGATGTTCACGGGCCTGTACGTGGATGACGTGGATGCGGCGTTCTACGGCACGCTGTGGCGCCAGGGCAGTGTCACCCTGGTTCTGCTGGCCCTGGTGCTGACTGCAGCACTGCGCTTTTTCAGCACGCACATCCTGCGGCCGCTCAACGAGGCGGTGACCGTGTGCGAGCGCGTGGCCAATGGCGACCTGTCCAGCGGCATCTCGCGCCATCACCGGGGCGAGATCGGCCGCCTGTTCGACGCGATGGCGCGGATGCAGCAGCGGCTGGACTCGGCGGTGCGCAGCATCGTGCATTCCACGGCATCCATCGCGGCCGCGTCGCGCCAGATTGCCGCCGGCAGCGTCGACCTGTCGGACCGTACCGAAAGGCAGGCCGCCGCGTTGGAACAGACCGCGGCAAGCGTGGAAGAGATCACCGCCACTGCCCGTCAAAGCGCCGAGCACGTGCGCGAAGTCAGCGCGCTGGCCGGCGAGGCCGCGCGCCTGGCCCGGCAGGGGAGCGACGAGACGCAGCATGCCATCGATGCCATGCGCGAGATCTCGCAGAGCTCGCAGCGCATCGACGAGATCATCGGCCTGATCGACGTGATCGCATTCCAGACCAACATCCTGGCG